>NZ_PJDK01000176.1:0-501 GCF_002837615.1 Klebsiella sp. X1-16S-Nf21 | reverse complement strand
CAGGACCCCTTCGCCGCGCTCGGCCACTGGGGCCAGGCGCTGTATGTGATCCCCGAACAGAAGCTGGTGATCGTCCGCTACGCCGACGACCGTGACGGCAGCTACCAGCACGACGCCTTCCTCAAGCTTGCCCAGGCGGCCTTCGCCCACGGGGAGGTGCAGCCATGATCCGCCGTCATCCGATTCTCCCCGCCCTGGTCCTGCTGCTGCTCGCCCTGGTGACCACGGCCTGGCAGAACCGCGTCCACCTCGCGGCCTTCCCCGGCATCATCGGTGCCTACACCGCCAAGGAGTACTGCTCCTGCCGCTACGTTATGGGGAACTCGGCGGACTATTGCCGGGCCTATACCCAGCAGTACGTGCCGACCAGTGGCTTCTTCGACGACGAAGCGCGCAAGCGGGTGACCGCCCGAGGGCTCGGCAGTACGCAGACAGCCGCCTGGCTCAGCGCGCGCGAGGGATGCCAGCTGAGGCCCCAGGCGGACGCCTTGCCCGAATCGG
>NZ_PJDK01000175.1:0-502 GCF_002837615.1 Klebsiella sp. X1-16S-Nf21 | reverse complement strand
AGTCTCAGGGAGAACTCATCTCGGGGCAAGTTTCGTGCTTAGATGCTTTCAGCACTTATCTCTTCCGCATTTAGCTACCGGGCAGTGCCATTGGCATGACAACCCGAACACCAGTGATGCGTCCACTCCGGTCCTCTCGTACTAGGAGCAGCCCCCCTCAATTCTCCAGCGCCCACGGCAGATAGGGACCGAACTGTCTCACGACGTTCTAAACCCAGCTCGCGTACCACTTTAAATGGCGAACAGCCATACCCTTGGGACCTACTTCAGCCCCAGGATGTGATGAGCCGACATCGAGGTGCCAAACACCGCCGTCGATATGAACTCTTGGGCGGTATCAGCCTGTTATCCCCGGAGTACCTTTTATCCGTTGAGCGATGGCCCTTCCATTCAGAACCACCGGATCACTATGACCTGCTTTCGCACCTGCTCGCGCCGTCACGCTCGCAGTCAAGCTAGCTTATGCCATTGCACTAACCTCCTGATGTCCGACCAGGATTAG
>NZ_PJDK01000017.1:0-86995 GCF_002837615.1 Klebsiella sp. X1-16S-Nf21 | reverse complement strand
GAACGTTGAAGACGACGACGTTGATAGGCCGGGTGTGTAAGCGCAGCGATGCGTTGAGCTAACCGGTACTAATGAACCGTGAGGCTTAACCTTACAACGCCGAAGCTGTTTTGGCGGATTTGAGAGAAGATTTTCAGCTCTGATTCAGAGTCCGAAGGATTTTGCGCTGAGACAAGGCGGCAAACGAGGCGATGGAAGGAGCATACATAAGTATGTGACTGACACTCGCGAGAGCAGCCAACGCAGTATGAGCGCAAAAGACACAGGACGAGCACAAAGAATTTGCCTGGCGGCGATAGCGCGGTGGTCCCACCTGACCCCATGCCGAACTCAGAAGTGAAACGCCGTAGCGCCGATGGTAGTGTGGGGTCTCCCCATGTGAGAGTAGGGAACTGCCAGGCATCAAATTGCAGTAAGCCGGGGTGACAACCGGTGGTAATAAAGCGAAGAAATTCGGTGGAGCGGTAGTTCAGTCGGTTAGAATACCTGCCTGTCACGCAGGGGGTCGCGGGTTCGAGTCCCGTCCGTTCCGCCACTTATTAAAATTAAGCCTGCTATATTAGCGGGCTTAATAGCGAGAAAGATTTAGGGGCGTAGCTCAGTTGGTAGAGCACCGGTCTCCAAAACCGGGTGTCGCGAGTTCGAGTCTCTCCGCCCCTGCCATATATAATCCTTTGCTTAGGCAAAGGATTTTTTTTGCTTGTAATTTTTCCATTCCTCTCTCTTCCTTGCTTTCTGAGCACTCCATCCATGGAGTCAGATCTTTATTCCAGTATGCTGCTTTTCAGGATCTCGCGAATATGCGCTTGTTTATCACTATTTTGTAGCCAAATGGCATACAGAGGACGTGAGAGCGCTACGCTATCGGTCACCGTATGCAGACCACTTTTCTGCTGCGCCCAACTGACGGGTAACCAGGTACAGCCATTCAAGGTACTGAGTTGCTGATAGGCCAGTTCTGCGGAGCTCGTCGTTAACAGTGGCACATCATCGCTACCAATCAGCCCCACTTCGTTTTGCTGGAAATCCGGCCCCCATTCCAGACGCAGGTAGTTCAAATCATTCTTATTTTTCCCTGGGGCGGCACAATAGAGCGCCAGGGTGAAATTACCCAGCAACTGGCAGCTTAATTCATCCATCTTCGGTGATTCAGTTGTGATCAGGAGATCGAGCTGGCGTTCATGCAACTGTTTAACTAATGACTGACGTTGGGCGATCCGCGCCTCGAATTGCAGGTTATAGGGATCTTTGTAGAGAGTCCCCAGCCAGCCGTTCAGTAGACATTCCCACAGCGACGCGCTGGCCCCGATGGAGAATTCGTTATGTCGCGAAGAGTGAGCGACCTCCTTGCGCGCGGCCTGCCAGGTGTTCATCAACGTTTCGGCGTAGGGCAGTAGCTTTTCTCCGGCGGTCGTCAGACGAATGTTATTACGATGGCGGGTGAACAGGTTCACACCAAGTTGATTCTCCAGCTGACGAATACGAAAGCTGACCGCTGACTGCGTCAGGTAAAGTGCCTCTGCTGCCCGCCCAAAGTGACGAGTTCTGCTCACTTCCAGGAAAGTCTTGAGCAATTCCGTATCCACACCGTTCTCCACAAAATTATTTGTCGTCATGATTTAAATGTTTTGTTTGACGCTCTGTCAAGCGTAACTAATACTCCGCGCCATAAATAGCTCGGCCAAAGAATCAGGAGCGTGTAGGATGGCGGAAAGCTTTACGACGACTAATCGTTTTTTCGACAATAAAAATTATCCACGCGGGTTCTCCCGTCATGGTGATTTCACCATCAAAGAGGCGCAACTGCTGGAACGTCATGGTTATGCCTTTAACGAACTGGAACTGGGTAAACGCGAACCTGTTACCGATGATGAAAAACAATTTGTCTCGGTGTGCCGTGGTGAACGTGAGCCGGTAACGGAAGCAGAACGCGTATGGATTAAGTATATGGCACGCATTAAGCGGCCGAAGCGTTTCCATACTCTTTCCGGCGGCAAACCGCAGATGGAAGGCGCTGACGATTACACCGAAAGCGATGACTAAGAAAAAAGGGCGTAAGCCCTTTTTTTACGCCATCATTTTCTGCAGATGGTTTAGCATCCGGTCTATTGCCCGATAGCTGAGCGCCTCCTGCAAATGGCGGCGTTCAATCTCTTCAGCTTCTGCCAGATCGGCAATGGTTCTTGCCACCTTTAACAGACGCTGCCAGGCCCGTATAGAAAGCCCCAGCTGCGTTAACGTCTGTTCCAGCCAAAGCGCATCCTCCTGGCGCAAGTGACAGCAGCTCTTCATTTCACGATTCTCAAGATGCGCATTCAGCTTATTTTGCCTGAGCATTTGGCGTTCACGTGCCGCCAGCACACGCTGACGGACCGTCGCACTCGATTCTTCGCCCTGCGTGCCCTGGCTCAGTATCCCCGGCGGCGGGAGCGGGATCTCTAAAGAAAGATCGAAGCGGTCGAGAAAAGGGCCGGACAGGCGCCCAAGGTAGCGCAATGTCTGCTCAGGCGACGCGCGATTATGTTTGCCCTGATAATGCCCGGTAGGGCTTGGGTTCATTGCCGCGATAAGCTGAAAACGCGCCGGATAGTCAATCTTGGCGCGCGATCGCGATATGTGGATCTTGCCTGACTCAATGGGTTCACGCAGCGCGTCCAGCACCCGTCGTTCAAACTCTGGCAGTTCATCAAGAAACAGCACGCCATTATGGGCCAGTGAAATCTCGCCGGGGACAGGTATTGAGCCTCCGCCTACCATCGCTGCCAGCGAGGCGCTATGGTGAGGGGCGCGAAACGGCCTCTGACGCCACCGGGTCTTCGCAGTCTGGAGGTTGACCAGACTTTGAATGGCCGTGCTCTCCAGCGCTTCCTGGTTGCTTAATGGCGGCAAAAGGCCGGGGAGCCGGCAGGCAAGCATTGTTTTGCCGGTACCGGGCGGGCCAATCAGCAGCAGGTTGTGGCCACCGGCCGCCACAATCTCCAGCGCTCGCTTGCCTTGTTGTTGGCCGATAACATCACGTAGATCTTCACAGCGTTCATCAACGGCGGGCACGTCGGCGAGAGGCGGCGAGAGCGATGCTTGCCCTGCGAGAAACGCGCACACCTGTTGCAGATGGTCGGCGACCAGGCAATCGCTGCCGCCGATCAGACCCACCTCAGCCGCATTGTCAGAGGAGACGACAATGCGCCGGCCAGCTTTGATGGCTTCCATTGCGCTGGGGATCGCCCCTGGAACGCCGCGTAAGCCGCCTGTAAGGGCGAGTTCGCCCACAAACTCATATTGATTCAATCGGGTAGTGTTGAGCTGCTCTGAGGCGACGAGAAGCGCGAGAGCGATGGGAAGGTCATATCGCCCGCCCTCTTTGGGCAGATCCGCGGGTGCCAGGTTAATGGTTATTTTCTTCGCAGGGAAAGCGTAGCCGCTGTTGATCAAGGCGCTGCGTACCCGGTCGCGGGCCTCTTTCACGGTGGTCTCCGGTAGCCCGACCATGGTCAAGCCAGGCAGACCGCTGCTGAGATGAACCTCGATAGTAATCAATGGCGCTTCGATACCGAGCGCCGCGCGTGTGTAAACGATGGCGAGCGACATAAAACCTCCTGGACAGAGAAGGATTATGACGAGCCTGCCGTGAAACGGCAGCGGCAATAACACGAAGTTAGAAGCATAAATCCATTACTTTCACGCCATCTCGTTACATTTAGCCGAAAATGGAAGCGTGATCGAAAAAGGTGGTGCATCCGAAACAGAGATGGGCGCTGAGCGTACAGCGTGAAAGAAAACTGAATTTTTTTCATTTCTGATTTTCTTCATATAAAACAATTATTTTTCCTGAAACTGTTAGGCTGCTCAGAAACCAGGATATAAAAAAATCTTGTGTTTTATGTGATGTCTGTGGTACCTCTTTAGGTATTCCTTCGAACAAGAAGCCAGAAAGTACAGAAAATGACAGCCCTTCTACGAGTGATTAGCCTGGTCGTGATTAGCGTGGTGGTGATTATTATCCCACCGTGCGGGGCTGCACTTGGACGAGGAAAGGCTTAAGAATCAAGCCTTAACGAACTAAGACCCCCGCACCGAAAGGTCCGGGGGTTTTTTTATAACTGAAATAACCTAAGCGAGGAGCAGATGATGACTTTTAGCATAAAATTCTGTTTCTCCCGATTTATGACGGGGAACTAACTATGAATGGCGCGCAGTGGGTGGTACATGCTTTGCGGACACAGGGAGTCGACACAGTTTTTGGCTATCCGGGTGGCGCAATTATGCCGGTTTACGATGCACTGTATGACGGCGGCGTGGAGCACCTGCTGTGTCGGCATGAGCAAGGGGCAGCCATGGCGGCTATTGGCTATGCGCGAGCAACCGGGAAAACCGGGGTGTGCATAGCGACGTCCGGCCCGGGCGCGACCAACCTGATCACTGGCCTGGCGGACGCCCTGCTTGATTCCATTCCCATTGTCGCTATCACCGGCCAGGTGGCCGCTCCCTTCATCGGCACGGATGCGTTCCAGGAAGTAGACGTTCTTGGTTTGTCACTGGCCTGTACTAAGCACAGTTTCCTCGTGCAGTCTCTGGATGAGCTGCCGCGGGTTATCGCTGAAGCTTTCCAGGTGGCAAACTCAGGCCGTCCGGGCCCGGTGCTGGTTGATATCCCTAAGGATATTCAGATGGCCCAGGGCGAGCTTGATCCTCATTTCTCTACCGTCGACGATGAGATGGCGTTCCCGCAGGCGGAGGTTGCTCAGGCTCTGCAGATGCTGGCTCAGTCACAGAAGCCGATGCTGTATGTTGGCGGCGGGGTAGGTATGGCGCAGGCGGTACCGGCTTTGCGTGAATTCCTGGCGGTAACCCGAATGCCGGCAACCTGCACGCTGAAAGGGCTGGGCGTGGTGGCCGCAGATTATCCGTATTATCTCGGTATGCTGGGCATGCACGGCACTAAGGCGGCCAACCTGGCGGTACAGGAGTGCGATCTGCTGATCGCTGTCGGCGCGCGCTTTGACGATCGTGTGACCGGTAAGCTCAATACCTTCGCTCCGCATGCCAAAGTGATCCACATGGACATCGATCCGGCGGAGCTGAACAAGCTGCGTCAGGCGCACATCGGTCTGACCGGCGATCTGAACCGCTTGCTGCCGGCGCTGCAGCAGCCGTTAGCTATCGATGCCTGGCGCGAGCATAATGCCGCACTGCGCACCGAGCACGCCTGGCGTTACGATCATCCCGGCGAGGCGATCTACGCGCCGCTGCTGCTGAAGCAGCTTTCCGACCGTAAGCCGGCGGATAGCGTCGTGACAACCGACGTTGGCCAGCACCAGATGTGGTCGGCTCAACATATGACCTATACCCGCCCGGAAAACTTTATCACCTCCAGCGGCTTAGGCACGATGGGCTTTGGCCTGCCAGCCGCCGTTGGTGCCCAGGTGGCGCGCCCGGACGATACGGTGATCTGTATCTCCGGTGACGGTTCCTTCATGATGAACGTGCAGGAGCTGGGCACCGTCAAGCGCAAACAATTACCGTTAAAGATCGTGTTACTCGACAACCAGCGGTTAGGGATGGTTCGACAATGGCAGCAGCTGTTTTTCCAGGAACGTTATAGCGAAACCACTCTGACTGATAACCCTGATTTCCTCATGCTGGCCAGCGCCTTCGGTATTCCTGGCCAACACATCACCCGTAAAGACCAGGTTGAAGCGGCACTCGACACCATGCTTTCGAGCCAGGGGCCATACCTGCTTCATGTCTCAATCGACGAACTTGAGAATGTCTGGCCGTTGGTGCCGCCCGGCGCCAGTAATGCAGAAATGCTGGAGAAATTATCATGAAGCAACATCAGGTCGCTTTGCAGGCGCGTTTCAATCCGGAAACCTTAGAGCGCGTGCTGCGCGTGGTCCGCCACCGTGGTTTTCAAATCTGCGCAATGAATATGGAAACCGCGTCGGATGCGCAAAATATAAATATCGAATTGACCGTTGCCAGCCCGCGGCCCGTCGAATTACTGTTTAGTCAATTAAGTAAACTGGTCGACGTCGCCTGCGTCGAGATCCAGCAACCCACATCACAACAAATCCGCGCCTGAGCGCAGAGGAATAAAAAAAATGACGACGAAGAAAGCTGATTACATTTGGTTCAATGGCGAGATGACCCCATGGGGCGAGGCGAAAGTGCACGTCATGTCCCATGCATTGCACTACGGGACTTCGGTATTCGAAGGCATCCGCTGCTACGACTCGCACAAGGGCCCGGTGGTGTTCCGTCATCGCGAACATATGCAGCGTCTGCATGACTCAGCCAAAATTTATCGTTTCCCGGTCTCGCAGAGCGTTGATGAGCTGATGGAAGCCTGCCGCGAAGTTATCCGTACCAATAAACTGACCAGCGCTTATATTCGTCCGCTGGTGTTTGTTGGCGATGTTGGCATGGGCGTTAACCCGCCGGACGGTTACAAAACCGACGTTATCATCGCGGCGTTCCCGTGGGGCGCCTACCTCGGCGCAGAAGCGCTGGAGCAGGGGATCGATGCGATGGTTTCTTCCTGGAACCGCGCGGCGCCGAACACCATCCCAACCGCGGCGAAAGCGGGCGGCAACTATCTCTCCTCTCTGCTGGTCGGCAGCGAAGCGCGTCGTCACGGTTATCAGGAAGGTATCGCGCTGGATGTTAACGGTTATATCTCCGAAGGTGCAGGCGAAAACCTGTTTGAGGTAAAAGATGGCGTGCTGTTTACTCCGCCGTTCACCTCTTCCGCGCTGCCGGGTATCACCCGCGACGCGATCATCAAACTGGCGAAAGATCTTGGCATCGAAGTGCGCGAGCAGGTGCTGTCCCGTGAATCGCTGTACCTCGCGGATGAAGTGTTCATGTCCGGCACCGCGGCGGAAATCACCCCGGTACGCAGCGTTGACGGCATCCAGGTCGGCGCAGGTCGCCGCGGGCCGGTGACCAAACGCATTCAGGAAGCCTTCTTTGGCCTCTTCACCGGCGAAACAGAAGATAAATGGGGCTGGTTGGATCCGGTAAGTAAGTAATTAAAAATGGGACGGCACGCACCGTCCCATTTAATAAACAGAGATGGGAGTAAAAAGAGCATGCCTAAGTACCGTTCCGCCACCACCACACATGGCCGCAACATGGCGGGCGCCCGCGCGTTGTGGCGCGCAACCGGAATGACCGATGCCGATTTCGGCAAACCGATTATCGCCGTCGTCAACTCCTTTACCCAGTTTGTCCCCGGGCACGTGCACCTGCGCGATCTCGGTAAACTGGTTGCTGAGCAGATTGAAGCGGCAGGCGGTGTCGCCAAAGAATTTAACACCATCGCGGTGGATGATGGGATCGCCATGGGCCACGGGGGTATGCTCTATTCACTGCCATCCCGCGAGCTGATCGCTGACTCGGTCGAGTACATGGTTAACGCCCACTGTGCTGATGCCATGGTCTGTATCTCCAACTGCGACAAAATCACTCCGGGGATGCTGATGGCCTCTCTGCGCCTGAACATTCCGGTGATCTTTGTTTCCGGTGGCCCAATGGAAGCCGGGAAGACCAAGCTGTCAGATAAAATCATCAAGCTCGACCTGGTGGATGCGATGATCCAGGGGGCGGATCCGAAAGTGTCCGACGAACAGAGTAACCAGGTGGAACGTTCCGCTTGTCCGACCTGTGGTTCCTGTTCCGGGATGTTCACCGCGAACTCCATGAACTGCCTGACCGAAGCGCTGGGCCTGTCACAGCCGGGTAACGGCTCGCTGCTGGCGACCCACGCCGATCGTAAGGAGCTGTTCCTGAACGCCGGTAAACGTATCGTGGAGCTGACCAAACGCTACTACGAGCAGGATGACGCTTCCGCCCTGCCGCGCAATATCGCCAGCAAGGCGGCATTTGAAAACGCCATGACCCTCGATATCGCGATGGGCGGTTCAACCAATACCGTACTGCACCTGCTGGCGGCGGCGCAGGAAGCCGAAATCGACTTCACCATGAGCGATATCGACAAACTGTCCCGCAAGGTCCCGCAGCTGTGTAAAGTGGCGCCGAGTACGCAGAAATACCATATGGAAGACGTGCACCGGGCTGGTGGCGTTCTGGGCATTCTGGGCGAGCTGGACCGCGCGGGGTTACTCAACCGCGATGTGAAAAACGTCCTTGGCCTGACGCTGCCGCAGACCCTGGAACAGTACGATGTAATGGTGACCCAGGACGACGCGGTGAAAAAAATGTTCCGCGCCGGCCCGGCCGGGATCCGTACCACCCAGGCGTTCTCGCAGGATTGCCGCTGGGATACGCTGGATGACGATCGCGCCGAGGGATGTATCCGTTCTCTGGAACATGCCTACAGTAAAGACGGTGGCCTGGCGGTCCTGTACGGTAACTTTGCCGAAAACGGCTGTATCGTCAAAACCGCTGGTGTGGACGATAGCATCCTGAAATTTACCGGCCCGGCGAAAGTTTATGAAAGCCAGGACGAAGCGGTTGATGCCATCCTCGGCGGCAAAGTCGTGGAAGGCGACGTCGTGGTTATTCGCTATGAAGGGCCGAAAGGCGGGCCGGGGATGCAGGAAATGCTCTATCCGACCACCTTCCTGAAGTCCATGGGTCTTGGCAAAGCGTGCGCGCTGATCACCGATGGCCGTTTCTCCGGCGGCACCTCCGGGCTTTCCATCGGCCACGTATCGCCGGAAGCGGCGAGCGGCGGCAACATCGCGATCATCGAAGATGGCGACATGATTGCTATCGATATTCCGAACCGCGGTATTCAGCTGCAGCTCAGCGATGCAGAAATCGCCGCCCGTCGCGAAGCACAGGAAGCGCGTGGCGATAAGGCGTGGACGCCGAAAGACCGCGAGCGCCAGGTCTCCTTTGCACTGCGCGCTTATGCCAGCCTCGCGACCAGCGCCGACAAGGGCGCGGTGCGCGATAAATCAAAACTGGGTGGCTAATTATGGCGGACTCACAACCCCTGTCCGGTGCCCCTGAGGGCGCCGAATACCTGAGAGCAGTGCTGCGCGCGCCAGTTTATGAAGCGGTGCAGAAAACGCCGCTGCAAAAAATGGAGAAGCTCTCTTCGCGGCTGGATAACGTTATTCTGGTCAAACGCGAAGATCGCCAGCCGGTACACAGCTTTAAGCTGCGCGGCGCCTACGCGATGATGTCCAGCCTGACGGCGGAACAGAAATCGAATGGGGTGATCACGGCGTCGGCAGGCAACCATGCGCAGGGAGTGGCTTTCTCAGCCTCCCGGCTTGGGGTTAAGGCGCTGATCGTGATGCCGGTAGCGACCGCCGATATCAAAGTCGATGCCGTTCGCGGTTTTGGCGGCGAAGTGCTGCTGCATGGCGCCAACTTTGACGAAGCGAAAGCGAGAGCGATTGAGCTGGCGCAGCAGCAGGGCTTCACCTGGGTGCCGCCGTTTGATCACCCGATGGTGATCGCGGGTCAGGGAACCTTGGCGCTGGAGCTGCTGCAGCAGGATGCCCACATCGACCGTGTATTCGTCCCGGTGGGCGGTGGCGGTCTGGCGGCGGGCGTGGCGGTGCTGATCAAGCAGCTGATGCCGCAGATTAAAGTGATAGCGGTAGAAGCGGAAGACTCGGCATGTCTGAAAGCGGCGCTGGATGCCGGCCATCCGGTGGATCTGCCGCGCGTCGGTTTGTTTGCTGAAGGCGTGGCGGTGAAGCGCATCGGCGATGAAACCTTCCGTTTGTGCCAGGAGTATCTGGACGACATCATCACTGTCGACAGCGACGCTATTTGCGCGGCGATGAAAGATCTGTTCGAAGATGTGCGGGCGGTGGCGGAGCCTTCCGGCGCGCTGGCGTTGGCGGGGATGAAGAAATATGTCGCCCAGTACAATATTCGCGGCGAGCGACTGGCTCATATTCTGTCCGGGGCCAACGTTAACTTCCACGGCCTGCGCTACGTGTCTGAGCGCTGCGAGCTCGGGGAACAGCGCGAAGCGCTGCTGGCGGTGACGATCCCGGAAGAGAAGGGCAGCTTTCTGAAGTTTTGCCAGCTGCTGGGCGGGCGCTCGGTGACGGAGTTCAACTACCGCTTTGCTGATGCTAAAGACGCCTGCATTTTTGTCGGGGTACGCCTGAGTCGCGGGCTGGAGGAGCGGAAAGAGATCCTCCAGTTACTGAACGATGGCGGCTACAGCGTCGTTGACCTTTCCGATGACGAAATGGCCAAGCTCCATGTGCGCTATATGGTCGGCGGCCGGCCGTCCAAAGCGCTGCAGGAGCGGCTGTTCAGCTTCGAGTTCCCTGAATCGCCGGGGGCGCTGCTGAAGTTCCTGCACACCCTTGGCACCCACTGGAATATTTCGCTGTTCCACTACCGTAGCCACGGCACCGACTATGGTCGGGTGTTAGCGGCCTTTGAGCTGGGCGAGCACGAGCCGGACTTTGAAACCCGCCTTAATGAACTGGGCTATGAGTGCCACGACGAAACCCATAACCCGGCGTTCCGCTTTTTCCTCGCGGGCTAGTGGTTAGGCAGGATTTTCCAGAAAGCATCAATAAGCGGCTCATGCAGCCGCTTTTTTTGTGCGCAAACGCCCAGCTCAAACGGGGTTTGCTCATCACTGCGCTCCAGAATCATCACCCGGTTGCGTACTGGTTCCGGGCTGTTTTCCAGTACCACCTCCGGTAGCAGCGCCACGCCGCAGCCGAGGGCGACCATCGACACCATCGCTTCGTGTCCCCCGACGGTGGCATAGATCGACGGGTTGCTGATTTTATGGCGTCGAAACCACAGCTCGATGCGCCGACGTACCGGCCCCTGGTCAGCCATGATAAACGGCACTGTCGACCAGTCCGGACGCTCGACGGTCACCTGGTTACGCACCGGGCAGGGAAGCGCCGGGGCAATTAACACCACGGCGAGGTTCTCCAGCATCGAAAACGCCACCGATCCCGGCAGGGTCTCTGGTTTACCGGCAATCGCCAGGTCGGCTTCGCCGGTGACGACCTTCTCCATGGCGTCAGCGGCATCGCCGGTCGATAATTTTATCTCAACCGAAGGATGCGCGGCGCGAAAGCGGTCGAGGATCGGCGGCAGATGGCTATAAGCGGCGGTGACAGAGCAGAAGATATGCAGCTCACCGGAGAGCGACGGTCCCTGCTGATCGATGGCGTGGCGAAGCTGCTGATACTGCAGTAAGGTCTGCTGGGCAAAGGTGCGTAACTCTTCCCCGGCTTCGGTGAGCGTCACCGTGCGATTATCACGCACGAACAGCGGCTGGCCGAGGTCCTCTTCCAGGCGTTGGATCTGCCGCGAAAGGGTCGAAGGACTGACGTGCATGGCCCGCGCGCTGCGGCCAAAATGGCGGCTTTCCGCCAGATGCAGAAAGGTTTTCAGATCGCGTAAATCCACGGCGCATACTCCCCGATTTTGTGTTTCATAAATTGCAACGTGACGTTGTGAATATATCAATTTCCGCAATAAAATTCCTGTCATATAGTAAGTTCATTCTCGCAAAAGCGAACCGAACAATAAGCACGACAACACAACATCACGAGGTATCACCATGGCTAACTACTTCAACACACTGAATCTGCGCCAGCAGCTGGCACAGCTGGGCAAATGCCGCTTTATGGGGCGCGATGAATTTGCCGATGGCGCAAGCTATCTTCAGGGTAAAAAAGTAGTCATCGTCGGCTGTGGCGCGCAGGGCCTGAACCAGGGTCTGAACATGCGTGATTCCGGCCTGGATATCTCCTATGCGTTGCGTAAAGAAGCGATTGCCGAGAAGCGCGCTTCCTGGCGTAAAGCGACCGAAAACGGCTTCAAAGTCGGTACCTATGAAGAGCTGATCCCGCAGGCCGACCTGGTGGTTAACCTGACGCCGGACAAACAGCACTCTGACGTTGTGCGTTCCGTACAGCCGCTGATGAAAGACGGCGCGGCGCTGGGTTACTCCCACGGCTTCAACATCGTTGAAGTGGGCGAGCAGATCCGCAAAGACATCACCGTGGTGATGGTGGCGCCGAAGTGCCCGGGTACCGAAGTTCGTGAAGAGTACAAACGCGGTTTCGGCGTGCCGACGCTTATCGCCGTCCACCCGGAAAACGATCCGAAAGGCGAAGGCATGGCCATTGCCAAAGCCTGGGCAGCGGCGACCGGCGGCCATCGTGCGGGCGTTCTGGAATCCTCCTTCGTGGCGGAAGTGAAATCTGACCTGATGGGTGAGCAGACCATCCTCTGCGGCATGCTGCAGGCGGGTTCTCTGCTGTGCTTCGACAAGCTGGTGGCGGAAGGTACCGATCCGGCGTATGCGGAAAAACTGATTCAGTTCGGCTGGGAAACCATCACCGAAGCGCTGAAGCAGGGTGGTATTACCCTGATGATGGATCGCCTGTCTAACCCGGCGAAACTGCGCGCTTATGCACTGTCCGAGCAGCTGAAAGAGATCATGGCGCCGCTGTTCCAGAAACACATGGACGACATCATCTCCGGCGAATTCTCCTCCGGTATGATGGCAGACTGGGCGAACGATGATAAGAAACTGCTGACCTGGCGTGAAGAGACCGGCAAAACCGCGTTCGAAACCGCCCCGCAGTATGAAGGCAAAATCGGCGAGCAGGAGTACTTCGATAAAGGCGTGCTGATGATCGCGATGGTGAAAGCGGGCGTTGAGCTGGCCTTCGAAACCATGGTTGATTCCGGCATCATCGAAGAGTCCGCTTACTATGAATCACTGCACGAGTTGCCGCTGATCGCGAACACTATCGCCCGTAAGCGTCTGTATGAAATGAACGTGGTTATCTCTGATACCGCAGAGTACGGTAACTACCTGTTCTCTTACGCTTGCGTACCGCTGCTGAAAGAGTTTATGACTACCCTGCAGACCGGCGACCTGGGCAAAGCGATTGCTGAAGGCGCGGTAGATAACGCTCAGCTGCGCGATGTGAACGAAGCGATTCGCAGCCACGCTATCGAGCAGGTAGGTAAGAAACTGCGCGGTTATATGACTGATATGAAACGTATCGCCGTCGCCGGCTAATTCCTCGTCGTCTTTCGACTTGCCGATGCGTTGGCTACGGTACGTACACCCCAGTCACATAGTAATCTATGTTCCTGGGGATGTACTTCTTCGCCGCCTTCCGGCAAGCCGAAATCCATAGAGGAATGGATTTATTTAGTCGGCCTGATAAGCGAAGCGCCATCAGGCAAAAACCCGGAGATTAAGATCCCCGGGTTTTTTATTATTTCCGGTACAGCACTTTGATGATGTGGTAGCCGAACTGGGTATGCAGCGGGCCGGTTGGCTCCAGTTCCGGGCAGGAGAAGACCACTTTATCGAAGGCCGGTACCATCTGGCCCTGGCGGAACTCACCCAGATCGCCGCCGCGTTTGCCTGACGGACAAATGGAGTGTTTCTTTGCCAGCTTGCCGAAGTCGGCGCCGTTTTTGAGCTGCTCGAGCAGATCGAGCGCCAGTTTCTCTTCTTTAACCAGGATGTGCAGTGCTGCCGCGGTTTTAGCCATGATTGCGCCTTGAGTGAGTTGGGATAAATCAGGGCGCCATAGTAGCACGCGTTACCGGCGATACAGCACCTTGATGATATGGTAGCCAAATTTGGTTTTCACCGGGCCATAGGGTTTGAGCAGCGGACAGCTGAAAACGGCTTGATCAAACGGGCCGACCATCGTCCCCTGCGGGAATTCGCCTAAATCACCGCCATGACGTCCGGACGGACACTTTGAGTAACGCTTCGCCAGATGATCGAAGCTGATGCCCCGTTCCAGTTTGGCGAGGATCTCGTGCGCCAGTTTCTCTTCTTTAACCAGAATATGCAGGGCCGCTGCGCTTTTTGCCATTACCAGATCCTCAGGATGAATTGCGTGGCTGACACTTTACCATCAGCCGGTAAATCTCGGCCTCGCTTTCTGCTACAATCCACACCCCGTTCGAAGATTGAGCAATATTCCCATGCGTTTAAACCCTGGCCAACAACAAGCCGTCGAATTCGTTACCGGACCGTGCCTGGTGCTGGCGGGCGCCGGTTCCGGTAAGACCCGCGTTATTACGAATAAAATCGCCCACCTGATCCGCGGCTGCGGCTATCAGGCGCGCCATATCGCGGCCGTCACCTTCACCAACAAGGCCGCGCGCGAAATGAAAGAGCGCGTCGGGCAAACGCTGGGGCGCAAAGAGGCGCGCGGGCTGATGATCTCCACCTTCCACACCCTGGGCCTGGATATCATCAAACGTGAATACGCCGCGCTGGGAATGAAGTCTAACTTTTCCTTGTTCGATGATACTGACCAGGTCGCGCTGCTGAAAGAGCTCACCGAAGGGTTGATCGAAGATGACAAAGTGGTGTTGCAGCAGCTGATCTCGACGATCTCCAACTGGAAAAACGATCTGAAAACCCCGGCGCAGGCGGCGGCTGGCGCGAAAGGCGAACGGGACCGCATTTTCGCCCACTGCTATGGGCTGTACGATGCGCACATGAAGGCCTGCAACGTCCTCGATTTTGACGATCTGATCCTGTTGCCGACGCTGCTGCTGCAGCGTAATGAAGAGGTGCGCGAACGCTGGCAGAACAAAATCCGTTACCTGCTGGTGGATGAGTATCAGGATACCAACACCAGCCAGTATGAACTGGTGAAATTACTGGTGGGGCAGCGCGCGCGTTTTACCGTGGTGGGGGACGATGACCAGTCGATCTACTCGTGGCGTGGCGCGCGGCCGCAGAACCTGGTGCTGCTCAGCCAGGACTTCCCGGCGCTGCAGGTGATCAAGCTTGAACAGAACTACCGCTCCTCCGGGCGTATTCTGAAAGCCGCTAACATTTTGATCGCTAATAACCCGCACGTCTTTGAAAAGCGGCTGTTCTCAGAACTTGGCTACGGTACCGAGCTGAAAGTACTCTCCGCCAACAATGAAGATCATGAAGCGGAGCGCGTGGCCGGGGAACTGATCGCCCACCACTTTATTAATAAAACCAACTACAAAGACTACGCGATCCTTTACCGCGGCAACCACCAGTCGCGGGTCTTTGAAAAGATGCTGATGCAGAACCGCATCCCGTACAAAATCTCCGGCGGCACGTCGTTCTTCTCGCGTCCGGAAATTAAAGACCTGCTGGCCTATCTGCGCGTGCTGACCAACCCGGATGACGATAGCGCCTTCCTGCGTATCGTCAACACGCCGAAACGCGAGATCGGCCCGGCGACGCTGCAAAAGCTGGGTGAGTGGGCGATGAGCCGCAATAAAGGCTTATTCACCGCCAGCTTTGACATGGGGTTAAGCCAGACGCTGACCGGGCGCGGCTACGAATCCCTCACGCGCTTTACCCACTGGCTGCGGGAAATTCAGCAGCTGACCGAACGCGAGCCCGTTGCCGCCGTGCGCGATTTGATTCGCGGGATCGACTACGAATCCTGGCTGTATGAAACCTCGCCCAGCCCGAAAGCCGCGGAAATGCGGATGAAAAACGTCAACCAGCTGTTTACCTGGATGACCGAGATGCTGGAAGGCAGCGAAATCGATGAGCCGATGACCCTAACGCAGGTGGTCACCCGCTTTACCCTGCGGGACATGATGGAGCGCGGCGAATCGGATGAAGAGCTCGATCAGGTGCAGCTTATGACCCTCCATGCCTCAAAAGGGCTGGAGTTCCCGTATGTTTACCTGGTGGGAATGGAAGAGGGATTGCTGCCGCACCAGAGCAGCATCGATGAAGATAACGTCGATGAAGAGCGCCGGTTAGCCTACGTCGGCATCACCCGTGCGCAAAAAGAGCTGACCTTTACGCTCTGTAAGGAACGCCGACAGTATGGTGAGCTGGTGCGCCCGGAGCCAAGCCGTTTCCTGCTCGAGCTCCCGCAGGACGATCTGATATGGGAGCAGGAGCGAAAAGTTATCTCTGCGGAAGAACGTATGCATAAAGGCCAGGCCAACGTCGCGAATATTAAAGCGATGCTGGCGAAGGCGAAAAAAGGCTAACGCCTCAGGCGACAAACTGCTGCCAGGCGGCGGAGAAGGGCATTACCAGCAGCAGTGAGGGCAGCATATTGGCGGTGGGGAAATGGCGAATACCACAAAGCCGAAAACCGGTCGCCAGCATAATGATGCCGCCGCAGGCAGTGAAATCAGCAATCATCGATGGGTTTATCAACGTCATAATAAACGTGGCGGCGAAGAACAGAATCACGAAGATGATCAGCTGAGGAATAAAAATCGTAGTGATGATGTAGCCCAGCGTGGACGCGAAAATCGCGGCAGTGAAAAAGTCGAGTATCGACTTGGTCAGCAGAATGGTTGGGTCGCCGGTCATCCCTTCGGTTAAAGCACCGAAGATGCCGGTGCCGCTGGCGCAGAAGAGGATCAGCACGGCGATAAACTGATTCATAAAATCTTCCGCACTCACGCTGGCGCTGGCCTGCGCCGGGAAAATGCGCTCAATGGGCGTGCGTAGCGTTGTCCCGGCCCGCTCAATCCATTTTTCAATATTCAGCAGACCGCCGATAATCGTGCCGACAATAATGGCCAGGGCAATGGGTGGCAGATTATGCAATTTATTGACAAAGTGGATGCCCATGCTGATGGAGATCAGACCGGCAATTAGCGGCAAGGTTTTCTTGAAGTGTTCCGGAATAAAGCGATTCAGCGAGGCGCCGGCCAGCGCACCGACGAGAAGCGAGCCGCTACAGACAAATATACCTATTGCCATCATTTATTCTCCCTAATAAAAACAGGGCCTGAATATTCAGGCCCTGAAGTCTATCTTTAATATTATTGAATGTTAAAGACGCGGCTGGCATTGCCCCAGGCAATTTTATCTTTCAGGCCCGCTTCAAGTTCTAACGGATCAAACCAGTCACAAGCCTGATGAATATCTTCATACGGATAATCGACAGAGAACATCACACGATCGGCGCCCATGACTTCAATGGCATTATTCAGCGAATGGGTATTAAAATGGCCGCTGGTGGTAACAATGAAGTTATTCTGCAGGTAGTGCATTAACGGTTTTTCCGCTTTACCCAGACCGCAGCCGAAACGCTGACGATAGAGGCGGTGCTGAGTGCGCGGCAGCATATGAACCAGCCCTTCGCCGAGGTGGCCCAGTACCAGATTGAGGTTAGGATAACGATCGAACAAACCACTCATCATCAGACGGATAGCATGCACTGCCGTTTCCTGCGCAAAGCCCCACGCGGAGCCGATCAGGCTTTCGTAACCGGTGTAGATGCCGCGCGCAGGCCCTTCCAGCGGTTCGCGAGGATGCAGGTACACCGGTACGTTCAGCTCGTTGACCTTATCCCAGAAAACCAGCATCGATTCGTCATCAAGATACAGGCCATGCTCGCTATCTTTAACGTTGGTATAGCCGTTGATCAGCGCGCCTTTCATGCCTAGTTTCTTCACGGCGCGCTCCAGCTCTTCCGCCGCGGCTTCCGGGTTTTGCAAGGCCAGGGTGGCGAAAGCGCTAAATTTATCCGGATTTGGCTTCACATAATTCTCGACGATAAAATCGTTAGTATTACGAGCAAAAGAGACCGCTTTGGCTTTATCTAAAATAGATTGCGCGCCAGGTGAAGTTAGAGAAATAATGACGTGGTCAATATGACGCTGCGCCATTTCTTCCAGCTGAATACTGCGATCCAGCAGGCGACGTTCAACGTCTTTCATATATTCTGTACCGTTACGGCCGGCTTCACCGGTTGAATCCCACAGACGGTTATTTTCAGGAGTGGAGACGTGTTCTTCTAAAGCGATTTTTCCGCGCATGATATATTCCTTGCGATATTTGTCAGTATGGCTCGATGCAATGAGAATAAAAGCTTTCTCGTATTGCCAGCAATAAACCAAACGTAATAGGGATTATCAGTAAAACTAATACAGCGGTATATTTCGCGGTTTAGATCGTAATAGATCCGCTCTGCTGAGCGGGATCGGCAAGTGCGGCGATCAGCGAACGTAGCCAGATATGCCCGGGATCGCGGTGCAGCCGCTGATGCCAGACCTGACGGATGGCGATCCTGGCGAGAGGAAAAGGTAGCGGCCAGCTGCGGCAGGGATAGCGGCGGGTGATATGCCGCGCTACCTGTTCCGGGACGACGGCAATCATATCGCTTTCGGCCACCAGCTCGCCGGTACCTAAAAAGCTCGGTAATGTCAGCGCGATCCGCCGGGGCATACTGTGCTCATCAAGCCGCTTATCCATATCGCCGTGGGCAGTCCCCTCCACGCGGATCGCCAGATGCTTTTCCTGCCGCCAGTCTTCGGCACGAAGCTGGGTTCGAATACGTGGGTGATTTTCCGCCGCCAGGCAGACATACGATTGATCGAAGAGATGCTGCTGGTAGACGCTATCCGGAAGCTGCGTCAGGTAGCCGATCGCGAGATCACATTTCCCGGATTCGAGGGCGTTGAGGGTCTGCTCATCCAGATTCTGTATCGTAAAGGTGATCCCGTCCGCCGCCTGCTGCTGGAGCGCAATTTGCAGCAAAGGCAACAGCGTCATTTGACTGATATCGGTCATTCCGATCGTGAAGTTACGCTGGCTCTGCTGGGGAAGAAATTCAGGTTTGACGGCTAAATCGTTATCGGCAAGCTGGAGAAGGGTAAATACAGTCGGGGCGATCGCGTCCGCTCGCGGCGTCGGCATCATCCGCTGTCCCACCCGGACAAACAACGGGTCAGCAAAATGATCCCGTAGTTTTTTCAGCAAAAGGCTGCCGGTGGGTTGGCTGATATTCAGCGCGTCAGCCGCCGGGGAGACATTGCCTAGCCGGTAGAGCGCGGAGAAAAAGCGTAGCGATTTGAAATCCAGTTCTTCCCGCATCCGCCCTCCTGGCTGGATATTATCTTGGCGTATCGCCGCTGGTGACCCGTAGCGTCCAGTGGACGTAGCTTTGCCATTGACACTCCTGATCGACCATTTCCCGGCCAAGCGGATGTTCAGCCAGCCAGTTCTCCGGCAGCGTCAGCGTTAACTGGTCGTCGTGAGCGGCCAACTGAATCGCCGGCAACAAATCGTCGCGCCGCCGGCTGGCAAACAGGATCGCCAGTCGCAGCAGGCGACACAGATGTTCGGCCACTCGCGGCGGGACCGCATTCTGCTGATGAAGCGAAGACAGGTCGATGGCGTTGGTCTGATTCAGGAGCAGCGTGGCAATCAACTTCTTCTGCGCCGGGGTAAAGCCGGGCAGGTCGAGGTTATTGACCAGATAAGCCGCGTGCTGCGGCGCGCGCTTGAAATCCACACTCAGCCCAATTTCATGCAGCGAGCAGGCGCTGAGGAGTAAATCGCGGCTCAGCGGGTCCAGCTCCCAGCTGCCGTCCAGCTGACTGAGCAGATGGCTGGCCAGACTGGCGACGCGTTGGGCCTGCTCGGTGTCGATCATAAAACGGCGCTGAATATTGCGCAGGGTGCGGCTGCGGATGTCCTGTTCGACAGAGAGATGCAGCATGCCGTACACCAGACCTTCGCGTAACGCGCCGCCTGCCAGGGTCATACACTGAATATTCAGTTCGCTGAAGATAGCGATCAGGATCGCCAGCCCGCTCGGGAACACCAGCGCCCGCTCAAGGGTTAAGCCTTCGATCTCCAGCTCTTCCAGACGTCCGCACTGGATGGCGCGCTGTTTAAGCTGCTGGAGTTTGGCGAGGGTGATGCGTTCATCCATCCCCTGCGCCATCATAATTTCCTGCAGCGCCTGAACGGTGCCGGAAGCGCCGACGCACACTTTCCATCCGTGATAGCGCAGCACATCGGCGATGGGTAATAACACCTCGCGCGCGGCCGCTTCGGCGAGATCAAAATTCTCTTTCGTCAGGCTACGGTCGGCAAAATAGCGTTCAAGCCAGGTCACACAGCCCATCGACAGACTGAACAGCGAGGTCGTTTGCGCGCCGGTACCGGTCACCAGCTCGGTGCTGGCGCCGCCGATATCGACCACCAGACGCTGATCGGCGCCGCCGGTGGTGTGGGCGACACCCTGGTAAATCAGGCGCGCTTCTTCTTCGCCGCTGATCACCTGCACTGGCGTGCCGAGGATCTCTTGCGCTTTCGCCAGAAACTCCTCTGCATTGACGGCAAGACGTAGCGTGGCGGTGGCCACGACGCGAATTTGCGTCGGCGGAATATCCTGCAGGCGTTCGGCAAACAGGCGTAAGCACTGCCAGCCGCGCTCCATCGCTTCCGCGGAGAGCGTGTTGTCGCTATTCAGACCGGCGGCCAGACGAACCTTACGCTTAATACGGCTCAGCGTCTGGATGCTGCCCGCCACCTCGCGCACCACCAACATATGGAAACTGTTGGAACCCAAATCAATGGCGGCATACAGCGAGGTGGAGCTCATACTCTTCATCGTTCAGAAGGCTCCCTGGTTGGCGGAGCGCTTAGGCCCGGTCCACATCACTGAGCGGGTTGCCAGAGGAAGGTCGCCCTGGCTGATTCTGAATGATTGAGCGTATGGCATAGATTTCTTAACCTGAACGACGACGATTGCGCGGTGGACCGTTGCGGCGCGGGCCGTTGCCTGGGCGCGCACGGGTCAGACGCAGCGGCTTAGGCAGGTCGGTCATCAGCGCGTCCGGGTTGTACTTACTGACCGGGATCGAGTGACCAATATAGGTTTCGATTGCCGGCAGGTTCAGCGCGTACTCTTCGCAGGCGAGGCTGATAGAGTTGCCGCTGGCGCCAGCGCGGCCGGTGCGGCCGATGCGGTGAACGTAATCTTCGCAGTCGTCCGGCAGATCGTAGTTAAAGACGTGGGTCACGGCCGGAATATGTAAGCCGCGCGCAGCAACGTCAGTTGCGACCAGAATATCGAGATCGCCACGAGTAAATTCGTCGAGAATACGCAGACGCTTTTTCTGCGCCACGTCGCCGGTCAGCAGACCTACACGATGGCCGTCAGCGGCGAGATGACCCCAGATATCTTCACAACGGTGCTTGGTGTTGGCGAAGATGATGGCGCGATCGGGCCACTCTTCTTCCAGCAGCGTCTGCAGCAGGCGCATTTTTTCTTCGTTGGAAGGGTAGAACAGCTCTTCTTTAATACGGTGGCCCGTTTTCTGTTCCGGTTCCACTTCGACATATTCGGCGTTGTTCATCTGCTCGAACGCCAGTTCGCGAACGCGATAAGAAAGAGTCGCGGAGAACAGCATGTTCAGGCGCTGCGTCGCCGGCGGCATGCGGCGGAACAGCCAGCGGATATCTTTAATAAAGCCGAGATCGTACATGCGATCGGCTTCGTCCAGTACGACGACCTGAATGGCGCCGAGGTTAATGTGGTTCTGTTTCGCGTAATCGATCAGACGACCAGTGGTACCGATCAGAATATCGACACCGCTTTCCAGCACTTTCAGCTGCTTGTCGTAGCCGTCGCCGCCGTAAGCCAGACCCAGCTTCAGACCGGTGGCCTGCGCCAGCGGTTCAGCATCCGCGTGGATCTGTACCGCCAGTTCACGCGTTGGTGCCATAATTAGCGCGCGCGGTTGGTTAACCTGGCGATCGGCGATAGCCGGGTGAGAGAGAAGATAATGAAACGTTGACGTCAGGAACGCCATCGTTTTACCGGTACCGGTTTGCGCCTGCCCGGCGACATCGCGGCCTTCCAGCGTCAGCGGAAGGGCGAGGGCCTGAATGGGTGTGCAATTATGAAACCCTTTCTTTTCAAGGGCTTCAATGACTGCCGGGTGCAGGGCGAAGTCGGAAAACTTCTGTTCTGTTAAATGTGTTTTGCTCATAGTGTGGTAGAATATCAGCTAACTATTGCATTAAGAAAGCGTATCCGGTGAAATAACGTCAACCTTTCGTTGGCGGTGTACGAAATTATTCAAGGTACGTCTACGGTTACTGAACGAATCCAGGATAGCTTAGACTACTAAGCGAGTCGGGAGCGATAAATCTGCAGCATGCAGTTCGCGTTCGGGCACCCTGGCGTCAACAGGCGAGTCCATGATGGATTGCGCCAGTTGGCAGGCCAGAGAATTGAGGTATCCTGAAGAATAGCGTGCATAACGTAGCCGCAGCACGTCGTTGATGGCTACGACACCAACACACCAGGCTTATTCCTGTGGAGTTAAATATGAGCGATAAAATTATTCACCTGACTGACGACAGTTTTGACACGGACGTACTCAAGGCTGACGGGCTGACCCTCGTCGATTTCTGGGCAGAGTGGTGTGGTCCGTGCAAAATGATCGCCCCGATTCTGGATGAGATCGCTGAAGAGTATCAGGGCAAACTGACCGTAGCTAAGCTGAACATCGACCAGAACCCGGGCACCGCGCCGAAATACGGCATTCGCGGTATCCCAACCCTGCTGCTGTTCAAAAACGGCGAAGTGGCGGCCACTAAAGTTGGCGCACTGTCCAAGGGTCAGCTGAAAGAGTTCCTCGACGCCAACCTGGCGTAAGCGAATTGCTGGTCCGGCGTCCAGATTCCTATTTTTTGCGGAACTCTGGACGCCCGGCAGGAGTCGTGCTAAGTTAATCCACAGACTTCGTTTTAAACATACCTATTGTTTGAATCTTGTTTTACCCAAAGCGTCCCGCAGACGATGCGCGTGAGGCTAATAATTCCGGGCTTATCACTCATTCCGTCTTGTCGTTTCAGTTCTGCGTTCTTTCCTGTGACCAGGCAACGTACAGACACGAGATGAAGCCGCTAACAGGCATGGATGTTCCTGCCATACCATTCACAACATTAAGTTCGAGATTTACCCCGAGTTTAAGAACCCACACCACTATGAATCTTACCGAATTAAAGAATACGCCGGTTTCTGAGCTGATTACTCTCGGCGAAAATATGGGGCTGGAAAACCTGGCTCGTATGCGTAAGCAGGATATTATTTTTGCCATCCTCAAGCAGCATTCGAAGAGTGGCGAAGATATCTTTGGCGACGGCGTACTGGAGATACTGCAGGATGGATTTGGATTCCTCCGCTCCGCAGACAGCTCCTACCTCGCCGGCCCTGACGACATCTACGTATCCCCCAGCCAAATCCGCCGTTTCAACCTTCGCACTGGTGACACCATTTCCGGTAAGATTCGTCCTCCGAAAGAGGGTGAGCGTTACTTTGCACTGTTGAAAGTTAACGAAGTTAACTACGACAAGCCGGAAAACGCGCGTAACAAGATCCTGTTCGAGAACTTAACGCCGCTGCACGCGAATTCTCGCCTGCGTATGGAACGTGGTAACGGTTCTACCGAAGACTTAACCGCTCGCGTACTGGATCTGGCCTCCCCGATTGGCCGCGGCCAGCGTGGTCTGATCGTCGCGCCGCCGAAAGCCGGTAAAACGATGCTGCTGCAGAACATCGCGCAGAGCATCGCTTACAACCACCCGGACTGCGTGCTGATGGTGCTGCTGATCGACGAACGTCCGGAAGAAGTGACCGAGATGCAGCGTCTGGTGAAAGGTGAAGTGGTTGCTTCCACCTTTGACGAGCCGGCATCCCGCCACGTGCAGGTTGCCGAGATGGTTATCGAGAAAGCAAAACGTCTGGTTGAACACAAGAAAGACGTTATCATCCTGCTCGACTCCATTACTCGTCTGGCGCGAGCCTACAACACCGTGGTACCGGCTTCTGGTAAAGTCCTGACCGGTGGTGTGGACGCCAACGCCCTGCACCGTCCGAAGCGTTTCTTCGGTGCGGCACGTAACGTCGAAGAGGGCGGCAGCCTGACCATCATCGCTACGGCGCTGATTGACACCGGCTCCAAAATGGACGAAGTGATCTACGAAGAGTTTAAAGGCACCGGTAACATGGAGCTGCACCTCTCTCGTAAGATTGCCGAAAAACGCGTCTTCCCGGCTATCGATTACAACCGTTCCGGTACCCGTAAAGAAGAACTGCTCACCACTCAGGAAGAGCTGCAGAAAATGTGGATCCTGCGCAAAATTATTCATCCGATGGGTGAGATCGATGCAATGGAATTCCTCATTAACAAGCTGGCGATGACCAAGACGAATGATGACTTCTTCGATATGATGAAGCGCTCGTAAGGTAAAAAAAGCCAAAAACGCCACGCCTTTGCGTGGCGTTTTCATTTTTGGGTTTGTATGATCCAGAGACAGAGAAAGCGGGACGAAAGTTGTCGTATAATGGCGCCGGATAGCAGGCGGAGACAGCTTTAACAGACTAAAATCTATACAATAAATTTGTAATGTTCTGCTTTTCCCCTTCTGGAGTTGGGGCATCATCGCTATACTTCCCGGATTAACTATGCTGAGAGCACATGCGTTGTGAATTTACTCACTGCTATTACTGAATTAATCAGTATTTTCTTATTCACGACCCTCTTTATTTTTGTCGCGCGGAAAGTGGCAAAAAAGATCGGGTTGGTGGATAAACCAAACTATCGCAAACGGCATCAGGGGTTGATTCCGTTGGTCGGTGGTATCTCAGTTTATGCAGGCATCTGTTTTACTTTCGCCATCGCCGATTATTATATTCCTCACGCCTCGCTGTATCTGGCCTGCGCGGGGGTATTGGTGCTGGTTGGCGCGCTTGACGATCGCTTCGATATCAGCGTGAAAATTCGCGCAGTCATACAGGCTGCGATCGCCGTGATTATGATGATGGCAGGGAATCTGCATCTGAGTAGTCTCGGCTTTATTTTTGGCTCGTGGGAGCTGGTGCTGGGGCCTTTCGGCTTCTTCCTGACGCTGTTTGCCGTGTGGGCTGCCATCAATGCGTTTAACATGGTCGACGGGATCGACGGCCTGCTCGGCGGTCTGTCATCGGTCTCCTTTGCGGCGACTGGGATCATCCTCTGGTTTGATGGTCAGTACAGCCTGGCGATGTGGTGTTTCGCGATGATCGCCGCCATTCTGCCCTATATTCTTCTCAATCTTGGCGCCCTCGGCCGCCGCTATAAAGTCTTTATGGGTGACGCCGGCAGCACGATGATTGGCTTCACCATTATCTGGATCCTGCTGGAAACCACGCAAGGTAAAACACATCCCATTAGCCCGGTGACCGCGCTGTGGATTATCGCTATCCCGTTGATGGACATGGTGGCGATTATGTATCGCCGCCTGCGCAAAGGCATGAGTCCTTTCTCTCCGGACCGTCAGCATATTCATCATTTGATCATGCGCGCCGGCTTTACTTCCCGTCAGGCGTTCGTCCTGATTACCCTGGCCGCCGCCCTGCTGGCGCTGGTTGGCGTCGCGGCGGAATACACCCGTATTGTGCCGGAATGGGTGATGTTAATTCTCTTTTTGGTAGCCTTCTTCCTTTATGGCTACTGTATTAAGCGCGCCTGGAAAGTGGCGCGCCTGGTTAAGCGCATCAGACGCAGAATTCGGCGACACAGCGGCAATAATCCGAAACTAACCAAGTAAAGCTGGGGATGTGATGACTCAACCATTACCGGGAGCACAAGCAGTGAACGTTGAGAACGAGCTGGATATTCGCGGGCTGTTTCGCGCTTTATGGGCAGGAAAAGGCTGGATAGTCGGCGGCGCCGTACTCTTCGCCGCCATCGTGCTGGTATATACCTTTTTTGCTCGCCAGGAGTGGAGCGCCACGGCGATCACCGATCGGCCTACTGTCAATATGTTGGGGGGGTACTATTCCCAGCAGCAGTTCTTACGCAATCTGGACATTAAAGCCGACCTTGCCTCGGTCGATCAGCCTTCCGCCATGGATGAAGCGTATAAAGAGTTCATCATGCAGCTGGCCTCCTGGGATACCCGGCGCGATTTCTGGCTACAAACGGACTACTACAAGCAGCGTCAGTCGGGTAATGCCCGCGCGGATGCGGCGATGCTGGATGACCTGATTAACAATATCCAGTTTATGCCAGGCGATGCGGCCAAGAGCATTAACGACAGCGTCAAACTGACTGCCGAGACCGGGCAGGATGCCAATAATCTGTTGCGTCAGTATGTGGCTTTCGCCAGCCAGCGGGCGGCAGGCCATCTTAATGACGAACTCAAAGGCGCCTGGGCGGCTCGGACCGTGCAAATGAAAGCGCAGGTGAAGCGCCAGGAAGAGGTGGCCGAGGCCATCTTCAACCGTCGGACGCACAGCGTGGAGCAGGCGCTGAAGGTGGCCCAGCAGCACAATATTTCACGCAGCGAAACGGATGTTCCTGCCGATCAGTTGCCGGATTCAGAGCTATTTTTATTGGGCAGGCCGATGCTGCAGGCCAGGCTGGAAAACCTGCAGGCCGTCGGGCCGGAATATGACCTCGATTACGACCAGAACCGCGCCATGCTGAGCACGTTGAACGTCGGTCCAACGTTAGATCCGCGTTTTCAGACTTACCGGTATTTGCGGACGCCGGAAGAACCTGTAAAACGCGATAGCCCGCGCCGTGTATTTCTGATGGTGATGTGGGGGATTGTGGGTGCGCTCATCGGCGCAGGCGTGGCGTTATCACGTCGTCGTGTCCTGTGATTGCGGCCTGTGGTGAAGGGCAGATGACCTTCATCGCCTAATCGAAGAGAATCGATGTGAAAGTACTAACTGTATTTGGCACGAGGCCGGAAGCCATCAAGATGGCGCCTCTGGTCCATGCGCTGGCAAAGGATCCTCATTTTGAGGCGAAAGTATGCGTGACCGCGCAGCATCGGGAGATGCTCGATCAGGTGTTGAAACTTTTCTCTATTGTCCCGGACTACGATCTCAACATCATGAAGCCGGGGCAGGGGCTGACCGAGATCACCTGTCGCATCCTTGAGGGGCTGAAGCCGGTGCTGGAGTCGTTTAAACCCGACGTGGTGCTGGTGCATGGCGATACCACGACCACCATGGCGGCGAGCCTGGCGGCGTTTTATCAGCGGATACCGGTGGGCCACGTAGAGGCCGGCCTGCGCACTGGCGATTTAAGTTCGCCGTGGCCGGAAGAAGGCAACCGTACGTTGACCGGCCATCTGGCGACATACCATTTCGCCCCCACGGAAACCTCGCGGCAGAACCTGCTACGGGAAAATATTGCCGACAGTCGCATCACGGTCACCGGGAATACGGTCATTGACGCCCTGTTCTGGGTGCGGGATCGGGTTCTGGGTGATGAAGCGCTACGGGAGACCCTGCTGCAGCGCTATCCTTTCATCAGCCACGGTAAAAAGATGATTCTGGTTACCGGCCACCGGCGGGAAAGCTTTGGGCTCGGCTTTGAACAGATCTGCCAGGCGCTGGCGGAGATAGCCCATACCCACCCTGAGGTGCAGATTGTCTATCCGGTTCACCTGAATCCTAACGTCAGCGAGCCGGTGAATCGTATTCTCGGTCATATTGACAATGTGATGTTGATTGAACCGCAGGACTACCTGCCGTTCGTCTGGCTGATGGATCGGGCCTGGCTGATCCTGACCGATTCCGGCGGCATTCAGGAAGAGGCCCCTTCTCTCGGGAAACCGGTACTGGTCATGCGCGATATGACCGAACGTCCGGAAGCGGTGGCCGCTGGCACCGTGTGCCTGGTCGGCACCGACAGCCAGCGCATCGTGGCGGAAGTCACGCGACTGCTGCAGGATGATGCCGCATACCAGGCGATGAGCCGCGCGCATAATCCCTATGGCGATGGTGAAGCATGTCGTCGAATTTTGTCTGCACTTAAAAATAATCAGGTAACGTTATGAGTTTTTCTACCATTTCAGTGATTGGCCTTGGCTATATCGGGCTGCCAACCGCTGCCGCGTTCGCCTCCCGGCAGAAGCGGGTGGTCGGCGTTGATGTTAATCAACATGCCGTGGAGACCATTAACCGTGGAGAGATTCATATCGTGGAGCCGGATCTGGCGAGCGTGGTGAAGACCGCGGTCGAACAGGGTTATTTAAGCGCCACCACCACCCCGGTGGAGGCGGATGCCTACCTGATTGCCGTGCCGACGCCGTTTAAAGATCGCCACGAGCCGGATATGGTGTTTGTCGAGTCGGCCGCTAAATCCATTGCGCCGACGTTAAAGAAAGGGTCACTGGTGATCCTGGAGTCCACCTCGCCGGTGGGTTCGACTGAGCAGATGGCCGGCTGGCTGGCGGAGATGCGCCCGGATCTCAGCTTCCCTCAGCAGGCGGGCGACGCCGCTGACGTGAATATCGCCTACTGCCCGGAGCGGGTATTGCCCGGTCAGGTGATGGTCGAGCTGATTAAAAACGATCGCGTTATCGGCGGCATGTCGCCGGTCTGCTCGGCGCGCGCCAGCGAGCTGTATAAAATCTTCCTCGAAGGCGAATGCGTGGTGACCAACTCGCGCACCGCCGAGATGTGTAAGCTGACGGAAAACAGCTTCCGCGACGTCAACATCGCCTTTGCCAACGAACTGTCGCTGATTTGCGCCGACCAGGGCATTAACGTCTGGGAGCTGATCCGCCTGGCAAACCGCCATCCGCGCGTCAATATCCTGCAGCCGGGCCCGGGCGTCGGCGGCCACTGCATCGCCGTCGACCCGTGGTTTATCGTGGCGCAAAACCCGCAGCAGGCGCGTCTGATCCGCACCGCTCGCGAGGTCAACGACCATAAGCCGGAATGGGTTATCGAACAGGTGAAAGCGCAGGTCGCGGACTGCCTGAATGCCACCAACAAACGGGCCAGCGAACTGACGATCGCCTGTTTTGGCCTCGCTTTTAAACCGAATATTGACGACCTGCGCGAAAGCCCGGCGATGGAAATTGCCGCGCAGATTGCCCGCTGGCACAGCGGCACGACGCAGGTGGTTGAGCCCAACATTCACGCGCTGCCGAAGAAACTCGATGGACTGTGTACGCTGGCGACCCTCGATGCGGCGCTGGCCAGCGCCGATGTGCTGGTGATGCTGGTCGATCATAATGAATTTAAAGCCGTTAGCGGCGATAGCGTCACCCAGGCGTATATCATCGACACCAAAGGAGTGTGGCGGTGAGAACCATTCTGGTCACCGGCGGCGCGGGCTTTATTGGTTCGGCGGTGGTGCGGGAGATTATCCAGCACACCGCCGATCGCGTAGTGGTGGTGGATAAACTGACCTATGCCGGCAATTTAATGTCGCTGGCGCCAGTGGCGCAGGATGCGCGTTTCGCCTTTGAACAGGTGGATATCTGCGACCGCGGCGAGCTGGACCGTATTTTCCGTCAGCATCAACCCGATACGGTGATGCACCTGGCGGCAGAAAGCCACGTCGATCGTTCGATTGACGGCCCGGCGGCGTTTATCGAAACCAATATCCTAGGCACCTATACGCTACTGGAGGCGGCCCGCAGCTGGTGGAATACCCTGGCCACGGAGAAAAAATCGGCGTTCCGTTTTCACCATATCTCGACCGACGAAGTGTATGGCGATCTGCACGGCAGCGAGGATTTCTTTACCGAGACCACGCCCTATGCGCCAAGCAGCCCCTATTCGGCCTCGAAAGCCAGCAGCGACCACCTGGTGCGCGCCTGGCTGCGGACCTATGGCCTGCCGACGCTTATCACCAATTGCTCCAATAACTACGGCCCGTATCACTTCCCCGAGAAGCTGATCCCGCTGACGATCCTCAATGCGCTGGCGGGCAAGCCGCTGCCGGTGTATGGCAATGGGCAGCAGATCCGCGACTGGCTGTACGTGGAAGATCACGCCAGAGCGCTGTATCTGGTGGCGACCCGCGGCGAACCGGGCGAAACTTACAATATCGGCGGTCATAACGAACGTAAAAATATCGAGGTGGTGGAAACCATTTGTCAGCTGCTGGAAGAGCTGGCGCCGCATAAACCGCAAAGCGTGGCGCACTATCGCGATCTGATCACCTTCGTAGCCGATCGTCCGGGCCACGATCTGCGCTATGCCATTGATGCCTCGAAGATTGCCCGCGAGCTGGGCTGGACGCCGGCAGAGACCTTTACTTCCGGTATGCGTAAGACCGTGGCGTGGTATCTGGCGCACGAGAGCTGGTGGCGCCAGGTTCAGGATGGAAGCTATCAGGGCGAGCGTCTTGGGCTGCAAGGCTAATCATCTCTGGGGGGAATGATGAAAGGTATTATTCTGGCGGGCGGTTCCGGAACGCGACTGCATCCCATCACCCGCGGTGTATCGAAGCAGTTGTTGCCGATCTACGACAAGCCGATGATCTACTACCCGCTGTCGGTATTAATGCTGGCCGGGATACGTGAGATCCTGATCATCACCACGCCGGACGACCTACGTGATTTCCAGCGCCTGCTCGGCGATGGCTCAGAGTTTGGCATTGCGCTGCACTATGCCGTACAGCCGACGCCGGATGGTTTAGCCCAGGCGTTTATCATCGGCGAAGCCTTTCTTAACGGCGAACCGGCATGTCTGGTGCTAGGCGACAATATTTTCTTCGGCCAGAGCTTTAGCCCGAAGCTGCGCAGCGTGGCTGCCCGCACGGAAGGGGCGACGATTTTTGGCTATCAGGTGATGGATCCTGAGCGCTTTGGCGTGGTGGAGTTTGATGACAACTTCCGCGCGCTGTCGCTGGAAGAGAAGCCGAAGCAGCCGAAGTCGAACTGGGCGGTCACCGGTCTCTATTTCTACGATGGCAAGGTGACGGAGTATGCCAAACGGGTCAAGCCGTCCGAGCGCGGCGAGCTGGAAATCACCTCCATCAACCAGATGTACCTTGAGGATGGCGCATTGACCGTCGAGCTCCTCGGGCGCGGTTTTGCCTGGCTGGACACCGGCACGCACGATAGCCTGATCGAGGCCAGCATGTTCGTGCAGACCGTCGAGAAGCGCCAGGGCTTTAAAATCGCCTGTCTGGAAGAGATCGGCTGGCGTAACGGCTGGCTGGACGATGATGGCGTCAAACGCGCCGCGAAGCGGCTGGAAAAAACCGGCTACGGCCAATACCTGCTGGATCTGCTCCGTGCCCGTCCGCGCCAGTATTGATCCCCTGGAGTGGGAGAACCGCTTCTTTGCCGTTAACAGCGCCATCGTTCACTTTGATGAACGTGCGCCGCGGCTGACGCCTGAGGCGCTGGCGGGGTGGTCGCGGGTGCAGGCGAAGGTGGCCGCCAGCGACACCGTCCGGCTGGACGCGCTACAGCAGCTGGGTTTTCAGCTGGTGGAAGGCGAAGTCGATCTGGCGCTACCGGTGGGCAACCCTGCTGATGCGGGCGCCGACGTCGCCGTGGAAGCGGATATTGCGCCGCTGCGCGAGCTGGCGGCACAGGCCTTTGCCATGAGCCGCTTTCGCGCGCCCTGGTACGCCGCCGATGCCAGCGGCCGCTTCTATGCCCAGTGGATTGAAAATGCGGTGCGCGGCACCTTCGATCATCAGTGCCTGATTTACCGCCATCCTGAGGGCGATATTCGCGCCTTTGTCTCTCTGCGCCAGCTCAACGCGACCGAGGCGCGTATTGGCCTTCTGGCCGGGCGCGGCGCCGGGGCGCAACTGATGCAGGCGGCGCAGCACTGGGCTGCCTCGCGCGGACTTTCTACACTGCGGGTGGCGACCCAGATGGGCAACACCGCCGCGCTTAAACGTTATATTCTCAGCGGTGCTAACGTGGAAAGCACCGCCTACTGGCTATACAGGTGACCCCATGATCCCATTTAACGCGCCGCCGGTGGTTGGAACCGAGCTTGATTACATGCAGTCTGCGATGAACAGCGGCAAGCTGTGCGGCGACGGCGGTTTTACGCGCCGCTGCCAGCAGTGGATGGAGCAGCGATTTGGCACGGCAAAAGCGCTGCTGACGCCTTCCTGCACGGCTTCGCTGGAGATGGCCGCGCTGCTGCTGGATATCCAGCCGGGCGACGAAGTGATTATGCCCAGCTATACCTTTGTCTCTACCGCCAACGCCTTTGTGCTGCGTGGGGCGAAAATCGTCTTCGTTGATATCCGCCGCGATACGATGAATATCGATGAAACGCTTATCGAAGCCGCCATCACCGATAAAACCCGGGCGATTGTCCCGGTGCACTATGCCGGCGTAGCCTGCGAGATGGACACCATCATGGCCATTGCCGACAAATACAACCTGTTTGTGGTGGAAGACGCCGCGCAGGGGGTGATGTCTACCTATAAGGGGCGTGCGCTGGGCACCATCGGCCATATCGGCTGCTTCAGCTTCCATGAAACCAAAAACTACACCGCCGGCGGTGAGGGCGGGGCGACGCTTATCAACGATCGCACACTGGTGGAACGCGCGGAGATCATTCGTGAAAAAGGTACCAACCGCAGCCAGTTCTTTCGCGGTCTGGTGGATAAATATACCTGGCGCGATATTGGCTCCAGCTATCTGATGTCCGACCTGCAGGCCGCCTATCTGTGGGCGCAGCTGGAAGCGGCGGAGCGGATCAACCAGCAGCGCCTGGCGCTGTGGCAGAACTATCACGATGCGCTGCTGCCGCTGGCGCGTGCGGGGCGTATCGAACTGCCGACGGTTCCGGCCGACTGTGGGCAAAATGCGCACATGTTCTACATTAAGCTGCGTGATATCGAGGATCGCAGCAGGCTGATCGCCTGGCTGAAAGAGGCGGAGATCCTCGCGGTATTCCATTATATTCCGTTGCACAGCTGCCCGGCCGGAGAACACTTCGGCGAGTTCCACGGTGAAGACCGCTACACCACCCAGGAGAGCGAGCGCCTGGTGCGCCTGCCGCTGTTTTACAATCTCTCTCTGGTGAACCAGCGGACGGTGATTAACTCGCTGCTGAGCTATTTCTCCTGATATGTCGTTAGCAAAAGCCTCACTGTGGACGGCGGCATCGACGCTGGTCAAAATCGGCGCCGGTCTGCTGGTCGTCAAGCTGCTGGCCGTCTCGTTTGGGCCGGCGGGCGTTGGCCAGGCCGGTAACTTCCGGCAGCTGGTCACCGTGCTCGGCGTGCTGGCGGGTGCCGGGATATTTAACGGCGTCACGAAGCTGGTGGCTCAGCATCACGACGATCCCCCACGTCTGAAACAGGTGGTGGGTACCTCGTCGGCTATGGTGCTAGGCTTTTCCACGCTGCTGGCGCTGGTGTTTTTACTGGCGGCGGCGCCGATAAGCCAGGGGCTGTTCGGCCATACGCACTATCAGGGGCTGGTACGCCTGGTGGCGCTGGTGCAGATGGGGATCGCCTGGGCGAACTTCCTGCTGGCGCTGATGAAAGGCTTTCGCGATGCGGCGGGTAACGCTTTCTCGCTGATTGCCGGGAGCCTGATTGGCGTCGCGGCCTATTATGCCTGTTACTACTTCGGGGGTTACCAGGGGGCGCTGTTGGGGTTGGCGTTAGTGCCGGCGCTGGTGGTGATCCCGGCGGGCATCATGCTCTGGCGGCGGGGTAATATACCGCTGAGCGCCCTGCGCCCGCGCTGGGATAACAGTCTGGCGGGACAGCTATCGAAATTTACCCTGATGGCGCTCATAACCTCGGTGACGCTGCCGGTGGCCTATGTGATGATGCGTAATCTGCTGGCGGCGCATTACGGCTGGGAGGCGGTCGGGATTTGGCAGGGGGTGAGCAGCATTTCCGATGCTTACCTGCAGTTTATTACCGCCTCGTTTAGCGTCTATCTGCTGCCGACGCTGTCGCGGCTGAGCGCCAAAACGGATATCACCCGCGAGATTGCCAAATCGCTGAAATTCGTTCTGCCGGCGGTGGCGGCGGCAAGCCTGACGGTCTGGCTACTGCGCGATTTTGCCATCTGGCTGCTGTTTTCCGATCGCTTTACCGCGATGCGTGACCTGTTCGCCTGGCAGCTGGTGGGCGACGTCTTAAAAGTCGGCGCCTATGTCTACGGCTATCTGGTGATCGCCAAAGCGTCGCTACGTTTTTATATTCTGACGGAAATCAGCCAGTTCACGCTGCTGACCGCATTCTCACACTGGCTTATTCCGGCGCACGGCGCAATTGGCGCGGCGCAGGCGTATATGGCCACGTATATTGTTTATTTCGCCCTCTGTAGTGGCGTGTTTTTACTCTGGCGTAAACGGGCATGACAGCACTGATACATGTACTGGGATCGGATATCCCGCACCATAACCAGACCGTACTGCGGTTCTTTAACGACGAACTGGCCGCCGACCCGCAGGCGCGGAAGTTTTTGGTCGTCGGTGATGAGGCCAGCGTGCGTGATGGATATCCGGCACTGGACATCACCTGCTATCCAGGAAAGAAAGCGCTGGCGCAGGCAGTGATTGCCACCGCGAAAGCCAACCGCCAGCAGCGCTTTTTCTTCCACGGCCAGTTTAATACCGGGCTGTGGCTGGCGCTGTTGAGCGGCGGCATCCGCCCGTCACAGTTTAACTGGCATATCTGGGGGGCAGATCTGTATGAAAACTCTGCCAGCCTGAAGTTTCGCCTGTTCTATCCGCTACGCCGCATGGCGCAGGGGCGAGTAGGGCGCGTTTTCGCCACCCGCGGCGATCTCAGCTGGTTCGCTAACCGCCATCCGCGTGTGCCGGGTGAGCTGCTCTACTTCCCGACCCGTATGGATCCGGCGCTGAATACCCTGGCCGATAACGCCCCGCGCGGTGATACCCTGACTATTCTGGTCGGCAACTCCGGGGATCGCAGCAATGAACATATTGCCGCGCTGAAGGCTATCCATCAGCAGTTTGGCGATACGGTGAATGTCATCGTGCCGATGGGTTATCCGGCGAATAACGACGCCTATATCAACGAGGTTCGCGAGGCGGGGGCGGCGCTGTTTAGCCATGCGCATCTGCAGATCCTCAGCGAGAAGCTTGAATTTAATGATTATCTGGCGCTGCTGCGCCGCTGCGATCTGGGCTATTTTCTGTTTGCCCGCCAGCAGGGGATCGGCACCCTGTGCCTGCTGATTCAGGCGGGCATCCCCTGCGTGCTCAATCGGGAAAACCCGTTCTGGCAGGATATGACCGAGCAGCATGTGCCGGTGCTGTTCACCAGCGACGCGCTGGACGTCAGCGTGGTGCGTGAAGCGCAGCGTCAGCTGGCGAGCGTGGATAAATCTACTATCGCCTTCTTCCGGCCGAACTATCTGACGGGCTGGCAGCGGGCGCTACGGTTAGCGGCGGAGGGGCAGGCATGACGTTAATGCAATTTAGCGGGCTGCTGGTGGTCTGGCTGCTGTCGACCCTGTTTATCGCCACCGCCACCTGGTTTGAGTTCCGCCGGGTACGCTTCAACTTCAACGTCTTTTTCTCGTTGCTGTTTCTGCTGACCTTTTTCTTCGGCTTCCCGCTGACCAGTATTCTGGTGTTCCGCTTTGACGTCAGCGTAGCGCCGCCGGAGATTTTGCTGCAGACGCTGCTGATCGCGGTATGCTTCTACGCGATCTACTACGTGACCTATAAAACGCGGTTGCGCCCGGCCTCGCGCGAGGTTGCGCATCGCCCGCTGTTTACCATGAACCGGGTGGAAACCCATCTGGCGTGGGGCATACTGATGGGGCTGGCGCTGCTGTGCGTCGGCATCTTCTTCGCTCACAACGGCTTTCTGCTGTTTAAGCTCAACTCCTACAGCCAGATTTTTTCTGCTGAAGTGTCCGGCGTGGCGTTGAAGCGCTTCTTTTACTTCTTTATTCCGGCGATGCTGGTGGTTTATTTTCTGCGCCAGGATTATAAGGCGTGGATCTTCTTCCTCGTCAGCACCGTGGCCTTTGGTTTGCTGACCTACGCCATTGTCGGCGGGACCCGCGCCAATATCATCATCGCCTTCGCCATCTTTCTGTTCATCGGTATTATTCGCGGCTGGATCAGCTTGTGGATGCTGGCGGCGGCGGGCGTGCTGGGTATTGTCGGCATGTTCTGGCTGGCGCTGAAGCGCTACGGGATGAACGTCAGCGGCGATGAAGCGTTTTATACCTTCCTGTATCTCACGCGCGACACCTTCTCACCGTGGGAAAACCTGGCGCTGCTGCTGCAGAACTACGACAAGATCGATTTCCAGGGGCTGGCGCCGATGATCCGCGATTTCTACGTCTTCATCCCCAGCTGGATGTGGCACGGTCGTCCGACGATGGTGCTCAATACCGCCAACTACTTCACCTGGGAGGTGTTAAACAACCATTCGGGGCTGGCGATTTCGCCGACGCTGATTGGCTCGCTGGTGGTGATGGGCGGCGTCTGGTTTGTGCCGCTGGGCGCAGTGGCGGTAGGGTTGATTATTAAATGGTTCGACTGGCTGTATGAGCTGGGCAACCGGGAGAGCAATCGTTACAAAGCGGCTATCCTGCACAGTTTCTGTTTCGGCGCTATCTTCAACATGATAGTGCTGGCGCGCGAGGGTCTGGATTCGTTCGGCTCCCGCGTGGTGTTTTTCCTCGTGATCTTTGGTATCTGCTTGCTGGCGGCGAAATTGCTGTACTGGTTCCTGGATAGCGTGGGACTGATTCATAAGCGCGTAAAACCGCTTTCGCAACCGCAAGTCTGAGAAGGATAGACATGACTGGGACCATTTCCGCGCCGTTGTACCTGTTAAGAGGGCTGCAGCTCATAGGCTGGCGCGATATGCAGCACGCTCTGGATTATTTGTATGCCGACGGCGCGCTCCGGGAGGGGACGCTGGTGGCCATTAATGCTGAGAAAATGCTGGCCGTAGAAGATAACCCGGAGGTACGGGCGCTGATTGAGGCGGCAGAGTTTAAATATGCGGATGGCATCAGCGTGGTGCGTTCGCTGCGCAAAAAATACCCGCAGGCCCAGGTATCCCGCGTCGCCGGGGCCGATCTCTGGGAAGCGTTAATGCAGCGCGCTGGCGCTGAAGGGACACCGGTGTTTTTGGTTGGTGGTAAACCTGAGGTCCTGACGCAAACGGAGTCCAGGCTGCGTCAGCGCTGGCAGGTGAACATCGTCGGCAGCCAGGACGGTTATTTTACCCCTGAGCAGCGCCAGGCATTGTTCGAACGCATTCGCGACAGCGGGGCGAAAATCGTCACCGTCGCGATGGGGTCGCCGCGCCAGGAGATCTTCATGCGCGACTGCCGGCGCCTGTATCCGCACGCGCTGTATATGGGCGTCGGCGGCACTTACGATGTCTTCACTGGGCACGTCCATCGGGCGCCGAAGTTCTGGCAGGATCTGGGGCTGGAGTGGTTCTATCGCCTGCTTTTGCAGCCGAGCCGCATCAAGAGACAGTTCCGTCTGCTGCGCTATTTACGTTGGCATTATACCGGCAAGCTCTGATATTCCACTGCAACCAGGCGAGTTTGCATACATATTCTGTGTAATCTCTTCACTCGCCTGATACTTTATTTGCCATTTCCGCAAAATTAATTAACCATTCGCAGGCTTCATACGCGCGGGGGAGACCTGCGCGTCGGCAAGGCTATGGTTTCAGTTAATAACAATAACCGGGAGTACCCGGAATACGGCAAACACAAGAGGATATATGACTGAGAAAAAAGCGGAGCTCCAGCGTGGACTGGAGGCCCGGCATATTGAACTGATCGCCCTTGGCGGGACGATTGGCGTGGGGTTGTTTATGGGGGCGGCCAGTACGTTGAAATGGGCCGGGCCTTCCGTGCTGCTGGCGTACATTATCGCTGGCCTGTTCGTCTTTTTCATTATGCGCTCAATGGGCGAAATGCTGTTCCTTGAGCCTGTCACTGGCTCCTTCGCGGTGTATGCGCATCGCTATATGAGCCCCTTCTTCGGCTACCTGACCGCGTGGTCCTACTGGTTTATGTGGATGGCGGTGGGGATCTCGGAGATTACCGCCATCGGGGTCTATGTGCAGTTCTGGTTCCCGGAGATGGCGCAGTGGATCCCAGCGTTAATTGCCGTGGGGCTGGTGGCGCTGGCGAACCTGGCGGCGGTCCGGCTGTACGGTGAAATCGAGTTCTGGTTCGCCATGATTAAAGTCACCACCATTATCGTGATGATCGTCGTCGGGCTGGGCGTCATTTTCTTCGGCTTTGGCAACGGCGGCCACTCCATTGGTTTTGGTAATCTCACCGAACATGGCGGTTTCTTCGCCGGCGGCTGGAAGGGCTTCCTGACGGCGCTGTGTATCGTGGTCGCGTCCTATCAGGGGGTGGAGCTCATCGGCATTACCGCAGGTGAAGCGAAAAATCCGCAGGTGACCCTGCGCAGCGCGGTGGGCAAAGTGCTGTGGCGGATCCTGATTTTCTACGTGGGCGCGATTTTCGTTATCGTCACCATCTTCCCGTGGGATCAAATCGGCTCCAACGGCAGCCCGTTCGTACTGACGTTTGCCAAAATCGGGATTACCGCGGCGGCGGGAATTATCAACTTCGTGGTGCTGACGGCGGCGCTTTCCGGCTGCAACAGCGGAATGTACAGCTGTGGACGTATGCTGTACGCCCTGGCGAAGAACCGCCAACTGCCGGCGGCGATCGGTAAGGTATCGCGCAACGGCGTTCCGGCCGTCGGCGTGGCGCTGTCGATTCTGATCCTGCTGGTGGGCTCCTGCCTGAATTACATCATTCCTAATCCGCAGCGGGTGTTTGTCTATGTCTACAGCGCCAGCGTGTTGCCAGGGATGGTGCCATGGTTTGTGATCCTGATTAGCCAGCTGCGTTTCCGTCGCGTGCATCGGGCGGCAATCGCCAGCCATCCGTTCCGTTCGCTGCTGTTTCCGTGGGCCAACTATTTCACCATGGCCTTCCTGATCTGTGTGCTGGTAGGGATGGGTCTGAATGATGAAACCCGGATGTCGCTGTTTGTCGGCATTATTTTCCTGGCCGCCGTCACCCTGATTTATAAGGTGTTTGGCCTCGGAAGACAGGGGCAAGTCAATAATACGGCTGAATAACCGTCAAAACGAACAAAGCATGAGCAAACGATAATTTTCTTTTAAAAGGCACTAGACAGCGGGGTAGGAAGTCCGTATTATCCGACCCCGCAACGGCGCTAAGCGCCCGTAGCTCAGCTGGATAGAGCGCTGCCCTCCGGAGGCAGAGGTCTCAGGTTCGAATCCTGTCGGGCGCACCATTAACCCGGTGCTGGAGCTGCGGTGGTTTTAATACCGCGTAAAAGGTTTGCAGTGGTGGCTATAGCTCAGTTGGTAGAGCCCTGGATTGTGATTCCAGTTGTCGTGGGTTCGAATCCCATTAGCCACCCCATTATTTGATAGAGTTGTGAATTTGCGAAGGTGGCGGAATTGGTAGACGCGCTAGCTTCAGGTGTTAGTGTTCTTACGGACGTGGGGGTTCAAGTCCCCCCCCTCGCACCACGACTTTAACGAATTGAACTAAAAATTCAAAAAGCAGTATTTCGGCGAGTAGCGCAGCTTGGTAGCGCAACTGGTTTGGGACCAGTGGGTCGGAGGTTCGAATCCTCTCTCGCCGACCAATTTTGAACCCCGCTTCGGCGGGGTTTTTTGTTTTCTGTCGCTGCCCGCCATTATTTATTCCCCTGATCTTGCTGATAAAAAAACGCCTCTCTGCTTGAGAATACGCGTCAGGAAAACTCTCAATTCATCACTGTGGTAGATGCAATTTCCCCGGATCCTGTGCGATAATAACCGGGTAGATGCTCATTCCATCTCTTATGTTCGCCTTCGTGCCTCATAAACTCCGGAATGATGCAGAGCCGTTCTTACGGTGCTTATCGTCCACTGACAGATGTCGCATTTATGCCTCATCAAACACCATGGACATTACGTTGAGTGAAGCACCCAATTTGTTGTCAAACAGACCTGTTTTAACGCCTGCCCTGATTTCAGCGCAGGCGTTTTTTTCTTTCAGGGATCCGTCAACGCGAAGGCGGGGGAGAAGGGCTATCGCCCCGCAGGAGGCGATAGCCATGGCAGGTTACGGCTGAGGATTATTCTGCAGCGTCAGCAGCAGCCCATCGCGGCGCATAGCGGCGGCTTCTTCCGGCTGATGCAGGCGATCCAGGGCATCCGCCAGCCAGGCGTAATCAAAGGCATCCGGACGCTGCTTAAGCGCGGCGCGGAAGGCGATGCTGGCCTCCTGCCATTCGCCGTGCCGCATCAGCGACTGGCCCAGGGTACTCCACAGCAGCGGACGGTCGCCAACGGCTTTGATCTGCTGGCGCAGCACTTTCTCCAGCTGTTCCGGGTTATTGGTCTTCAGACGCGGGATCGGCATCACCAGACGGTCATCATACTGTTTCTTCAGACCATCAATGATAATTTGCTGCGCGGTATCGTGATCGTCGCTCTCGATGAGGCGCTCGGCCATTGCCACCTGCAGCGGCACCAGCGCCCGTGTTTTACGGCTCTGGTTGCGCCACCATTCGCGCAACCCTTCGCTGCCGCCGTCGGCCAGCGCTTTATCCATCAGGCCAACCCAGGCCAGCTGTTCCAGCGCAGCGCGGTGCTCTTCATCGCCGACGTTAGCTTTCGCCATCGACGGAATGATGTCCAGCAGCGACTGCCAGGCGCCGGTGCGGGTGTATGCCTGTTCGGCGAGGCGCAGCACTTCAGGATGACGCGGAGTAATTTCCAGCAGCTTATCGATGCCATGGCGCGCGGCGTGATTTTCATTACGTGCCAGCTGCAGGCGAACGCGGGTGATTTCCACCGGGATCAGGTCATCGCCCGCCAGCTCGGTGGCGCGCTCCAGATGCTGGTTGGCCCGCGCTTCATCGCCGCGCTGCTGGGCCGCTTCCGCCGCCAGCAGATAGTTCACCACCGGCTGTTCGGCGTGATCGGCGTTTTTCGCCATCAGCTTCTCAACCTGCTGGTAATCACCTTCCGCCAGCTTGAGTAGCGCCTGCTCGGTTTGCTTACGCGCGCGACGGCGTTTACGGCCGACAAACCAGCCGCGCGTATGCGCTCCGGTGCGGAAAATGCGGCGCAGCAGCCATTCGATGGCGAACAGCACCACCATGGCGAGGATCAGAATGATCACCAGCCCGGTGACGCTGGTCTCGATATTGTAATTATCGGTCTGGATCAGGACGTAGCCCTGATGCCCGGCGATCATCGGGCCAAGCACGATCCCGGCGATCAACAGCGCGAAGAGTAGAAGAATTTTCAGCATGCGTTACTCTCCTTGCGGCGCAGCAGGGGCGGCCGGTGCAGCAGGGGCTGGTGAGGGCGCGCCGCCCGCGGTAACGGCAGGCTGCGCCATCAGGTTGCGCACCCGGGTCTGCATCAGTTTTTCCAGCAACGCCTGGCTCTGCAGCGTTTCCGGCACCGTCATGGTAATGCTTTGCTGACTGAGCTTATCCACCTCGTCGAGGAAGGCTTTGGTGGTGGCGTCATCAGTATCGTAATAGGCGCGTACCCAGGTCGAGACGTTATCCAGCGACTGTTTCCAGGTCTCTTCCTGATGGCGCGGCACTGCCTGCGCGGCGACCAGCAGGCGAGAGCGAATATTTTCCCGCAGATAGATATCCTGATTCGGCGCCAGCAGCGGGACCGCGGTTTCATCGCGGCGGCGCACGGTGATAAAGCTGTCCATAAAGTTCTGCCAGCTTTTCTGCAGATTGACGCGCCATTCGCTGATAGAGCTGGAAAGCTCGTCGCTATCAGAGTCCATCGGCGAATCGTCATCGTTATTATCGGCCAGCCGCAGGTTGTCGATTTGGTTCGCCAACTGATTCACCTTGAGGATCATACCGTCGTAGTCCACCTGGCTTACCGCGGAGAGGGTGGCGATGTCGTCGGTGATGGCCCGGCGGGCGCCGATCAGGCTGGGGTCATTCATGTCGGCGAGGCTGGCGTCGGCGCTTTTTAGCAGCGCGGCGGCGGTGGTGACATCCTGATCGCTCCACAGCTTACGTCCCGCCAGCTTGACGAGGAAATCGGCCTGGGCCAGCAGCCAGGTTTTGGCATCGCTGCCCGAAATCACGGCGACTTTCTGCTGCAACTCATCAAGCTGTTTGGTCAGGGTTTCCTGCTCGTGTTTGGCCTGACTCAGCTGGTCGGCCTGCTGTTTGATAATGCCTTCCAGTTCGCTCTTTTGGCTCTCCTGCGCTTTTTGCAGTGCCGCAAGCTGGCCTGATAATTCAGAGGTGGTTGCGTTTTGCCGCGTGGCCTGCTGTTTGTTCAGGCCATACAGGCCGATGCCAGCGGCTATCGCAATGGCGATAGCGATCGCGCTGAGCGCCAGGCTGGTTTTGTTACCCGCCTTCTTCTTATCGTTGTTCTCTGGCTGTGGTGTGGTTTCCACGGCCTCCCTGGTCTCTTCAACCACGGCGGATTGATTTTGTTGTTCCGTCATTATGGCTTCCAATGTTGAGAGTTATTGTAATGCGCGTAGCAGCGCATCGTTGTCAGCGTTATCGGCAACCTGAATCTCCTGCCAGCCCAGTTCCCGGGCCTGAAGGGCCAGACGTTCGCTGACAACGACAAGGCGGCAGTGCAGGAGCCACTGTTCGCGATACCATTGCGGTATGAGCGACCACAGCTGCTGCAGCATCTCACCGCTGGTGACCACCAGCGTGGTGACCCCGCGAGACTGCCAGCGCATCGCTTCTTCTGCGCCATCGTAATGTTTTGCACTACGTTGATAACATTCACAAAATGTGACCCTGGCGCCGCGTTCAGCCAGCGTGGCGCCTAAGAGTTCCCGCCCACCATTGCCGCGTAGGATCAGCGCATTTTTCCCGGCAATGTTTTGTAATTCAGGTAATTGTAGCAAGACTTCGCTAATTTCCCGATCTAACGGGTAACGGATGTGCTGCCCGCTGACCGTATGCAGGGCCAGCGCCGTCGTTCGACCAATGGCAAAATAGTGCGGAGAAGTGGGCCAGGGCAGGCCTTGCTGCTGCAGACGGGCATGGGCGAATTCCACCGCATGCTGGGATAGCGCAAACAGCAGGTCGTCGGACCCCAGATGGGCAAGATGGTCGCCCAGCACGGGAAGCTCCCGGCCAGGCGTAAATTCTATCAGCGGAAAGCTCCAGGCCACGCGTCCCATGGCCCGCAGACGGCTGACCAGCGCTTCCCCTTGCGGGAGTGGACGAGTGACCAGGATGCTCATCGTGGGGCTTCTCCATCATAAACTGCCGCGAGAATGTCGCGGGCGCCGTTATCCAGGAGCTCTTCCGCCAGCGAGATGCCGAGCGCTTCGGCCTGCTCTGCTGGCCCGCGCCGTTCGCCGCGTACCATCTGCGAACCATCCGGGGCGCCAACCAGCGCCCGCAACCACAGTTCGCCGTTGACGAGTTCCGCATAGCTGCCAATTGGCACCTGACAACCGCCTTCGAGGCGGGTGTTCATCGCCCGTTCGGCGCGCACGCGTACTGCGGTTTCCGCATGGTTGAGGGGCGCTAACAGCGCCTGGGTCCATGCATCGTCAAGACGGCATTCGATACCCACCGCGCCCTGGCCGACGGCCGGCAGGGATTGCTCCGGCGACAGCGGCTGGCGAATACGCGCTTCCAGTTTCAGGCGCTTCAACCCGGCGGCGGCAAGGATAATGGCGTCATACTCACCGTTATCCAGTTTACTCAGCCGGGTACCGACGTTACCGCGCAGAGAGCGGATCACCAGGTCTGGACGGGTGGCGGCCAGCTGGCACTGACGGCGTAAACTTGACGTGCCAACGACGCTGCCGGCCAGCAGTTCGTCAATTGAGGCATAGTGATTGGAAACAAACGCGTCGCGCGGATCGTCGCGCTCGCAGATGGTGACCAACCCCAGGCCCTCCGGGAATTCCACCGGGACATCTTTCATCGAATGGACGGCGATATCGGCCCGCCCTTCGAGCATGGCGAGCTCTAACTCTTTCACAAATAAGCCCTTGCCGCCCACCTTTGCCAGGGGCGTATCAAGGATGACATCACCGCGCGTAACCATCGGCACCAGCTCGACGTTCAGTCCTGGATGCGCTTGTTCCAGGCGCGCTTTAACATACTGCGCCTGCCATAGCGCAAGCGGGCTTTGCCGTGTGGCAATTTTCAAAACTTTGTCTAACATGCTTGTTACCGTCATTGTCGACCACTATCCATCCTAACATTGTTGTCTTACGGATGTTAGTTTTCACGGTTTATGTGGGAGATGGCCCCGGCCTTCTCTTTTTTAACCTTTCATGCGCGTGGCGGTTGCCGGAGGCGTAGTGAGGAATTTACAGGTAATAAACGGTGCTACACTTGTATGTAGCGCATCTTTCTTTACGGTCAATGAGCAAGGTGTTAAATTGATCACGTTTTAAACCATTTGTCCGTCCGCTGCTCATCACAACCACACCGACGACGAATGGTGACGGTTTTTGTTGAAATACTGAAATCCTCCGTACTATTGTACTTCGGGTTTTTGAACATCAGGCGATATGTCTTGTACCTCTATATTGAGACACTGAAACAGAGACTGGATGCCATCAACCAATTGCGCGTGGATCGCGCGCTTGCTGCCATGGGACCCGCTTTCCAGCAGGTTTACAGTCTACTGCCAACGTTACTACATTATCATCACCCGCTGATGCCGGGTTACCTTGACGGTAACGTTCCCCGTGGCATTTGCCTCTACACGCCTGATGAAACCCAACGCCACTATCTTGAAGAACTAGAGCTGCATCGCGGCATGCAGACCCAGGAGCCGCCGAAAGGCGAGCTGCCGATCACCGGCGTCTACTCGATGGGCAGTACTTCCTCCGTTGGTCAAAGCTGTTCTTCCGATCTGGATATCTGGGTATGTCACCAGGCCTGGCTGGATAGCGAAGAGCGCCAGCTGCTGCAGCGAAAATGCAGCCTGCTTGAGAGCTGGGCGGCCTCGCTCGGCGTGGAAGTCAGCTTCTTCCTGATCGACGAAAACCGCTTCCGTCATAATGAAAGCGGCAGTCTCGGCGGCGAAGACTGCGGTTCGACTCAGCATATCCTGTTGCTCGATGAGTTCTATCGCACCGCGGTGCGTCTCGCCGGCAAGCGTATTCTGTGGAATATGGTGCCGTGCGATGAAGAAGAGCATTACGATGATTACGTCATGGGGCTGTATGCTCAGGGCGTACTGACGCCTAACGAATGGCTCGATCTCGGCGGCCTCAGTTCGCTGTCGGCGGAAGAGTACTTCGGCGCCAGCCTGTGGCAGCTGTATAAAAGTATCGACTCCCCCTATAAAGCGGTGCTGAAAACGCTGTTGCTGGAAGCCTACTCCTGGGAATACCCCAATAACCGCCTGTTAGCGAAAGATATCAAACAGCGTCTGCACGACGGCGAGATTGTCTCCTTCGGCCTCGACCCGTACTGCATGATGCTGGAGCGCGTGACTACCTATCTGCAGGCCATCGAAGATGAAACCCGCCTCGACCTGGTGCGCCGCTGCTTCTACCTGAAAGTCTGTGAAAAACTCAGCCGCGAACGCGCCTGCGTCGGCTGGCGTCGCGAAGTCGTCAGCCAGTTGGTGAATGCCTGGGGCTGGGACGAAAAGCGTCTGATGATGCTCGACAACCGCGCCAACTGGAAAATTGATGAAGTGCGCAAGGCGCACAACGAACTGCTCGACGCCATGATGCAGAGCTATCGTAATCTGATCCGCTTCGCGCGGCGCAATAACCTTAGCGTCTCCGCCAGCCCTCAGGATATTGGCGTGCTGACCCGTAAGCTGTATGCGGCCTTTGAAGCGCTGCCGGGGAAAGTCACGCTGGTGAACCCGCAAATTTCGCCGGATCTGTCGGAACCGAACCTGACCTTTATCCACGTGCCGCCGGGCCGTGCCAACCGTACCGGTTGGTATCTGTATAACCGCGCGCCGGATATGGAATCGATCATCAGCCATCAGCCGCTGGAATATAACCGTTATCTTAATAAGCTGGTGGCCTGGGCCTGGTTTAACGGCCTGCTGACCTCACGCACCCGCCTGTTTATTAAGGGCAACGGCATCGTCGATCTGGCGAAGCTGCAGGAGATGGTGGCCGACGTGTCGCACCACTTCCCGCTGCGCCTGCCGGCGCCGACGCCAAAAGCGCTGTACAGCCCGTGCGAAATCCGCCATCTGGCGATTATCGTCAACCTCGAATATGACCCGACCGCGGCCTTCCGCAATCAGGTGGTGCACTTCGACTTCCGTAAACTGGATGTTTTCAGCTTCGGTGAAGAGCAAAAATGTCTGATCGGCAGCGTCGACCTGCTGTATCGCAACTCGTGGAACGAAGTGCGTACGCTGCACTTTAACGGCGAGCAGGCGATGATCGAAGCGCTGAAGACGATCCTCGGCAAAATGCATCAGGACGCCGCGCCGCCGGACAGCGTGGAGGTGTTCTGCTATAGCCAGCACCTGCGCGGCCTGATCCGCACCCGCGTGCAGCAGATGATCTCCGAATGCATCGAACTGCGTCTCTCCAGTACCCGCCAGGATACCGGGCGCTTCAAAGCGCTGCGCGTCTCCGGCCAGACGTGGGGGCTGTTCTTCGAGCGTCTTAACGTTTCGGTGCAGAAGCTGGAAAACGCCATTGAGTTCTACGGCGCTATCTCGCACAACAAGCTTCACGGGTTGTCGGTGCAGGTGGAAACCAATCACGTTAAGCTGCCGGCGGTGGTGGATGGCTTCGCCAGCGAAGGGATTATTCAGTTCTTCTTTGAAGATGCGGATAACAACGACAGCGGCTTTAACATCTATATTCTTGATGAGAGCAACCGCGCCGAGGTCTATCATCACTGCGAGGGCAGTAAAGAGGAGCTGGTGCGCGACGTCAGCCGCTTCTATTCGTCATCGCACGATCGTTTCACCTACGGCTCCAGCTTTATCAACTTCAACCTGCCGCAGTTCTATCAGATTGTCGAGGTAGACGGGCGCACCCAGGTGATCCCCTTCCGCACCCAGGCGATTGCCGCCGCGATACCCACCAGCCAGGACGTTACCGCTTCGCCGGTGCTGCAGCAGCGCTACTCGTAGATTTGGCCCGGATAAGGCGTGAGCCGCTATCCGGAGATCTTCCCTGCTGGCGCTGCGCTTAGCAGGGCTACGGTTCTAAGTCGTCGGGTAGCCCGGATAAGGCGCGATGCGCCGCCATCTGGGAAACACGTCATTAACGGAATTTCACCGTCTCACCGGCCTGCTGGCTCGCCGCCTGCTCCAGCAAATCCCAGAAGGTCTCGCCGCTGCGATCGCAGATCCACTCGTCGCCTTTGAGATCAAAATGGTAGCCGCCCTGTTTGGTGGCCAGCCACACCTGGTGCAGCGGCTCCTGACGGTTAATAATGATTTTGCTGCCGTTTTCAAAGCTGATGGTCAGCACGCCGCCGTTGATTTCACAGTCGATGTCGCTATCGCCGTCCCAGTCGTCCAGGCGTTCTTCGATGGTCATCCACAGGCTATCCGCCAGGCGATGGAATTCACTGTCGTTCATGGTTCTATCCTGCTTTTTTGAAGATGGCGGCAGTATAGCGCGAAACAAAAGCGCGCGCAGTCGGATGCTAAAGGCTTGCTTTTACGTCTTCTCCTGCGATGATAGAAAGCAGAAAGAATGAATCACGGGCAACTATCAATGAAAAACGTTTTTCCTACGCTTGCCGTTTTGTTTGCGATCTTCAGCCTGACCGGCTGCGGTCTGAAAGGGCCTCTCTATTTCCCGCCGGCGGACAAAACCGCGCCGCCGCCGACCAAACCGGTTAACCCTGGCATTCAGAGCTCAACGCCGGATCGTAACGATCGTGGCGATACCGGTGGTCCGAGCCAGGTCAATTACTAACGATAACGTTCTGTTCCGCGCAACTGGAGTAGATGATGCAGTTCTCTAAAATGCATGGCCTTGGCAACGATTTTATGGTCGTTGACGCGGTAACGCAGAATGTTTTTTTCTCGCCGGAGTTGATTCGCCGCCTGGCAGATCGCCATCTTGGCGTCGGGTTCGATCAGCTGTTGGTCGTCGAGCCGCCCTACGATCCCGATCTGGATTTTCATTACCGGATCTTTAACGCCGACGGCAGCGAAGTGTCGCAGTGCGGCAACGGCGCGCGCTGTTTTGCCCGCTTTGTCCGGCTGAAAGGCCTGACCAATAAACGTGATATTCGCGTGAGTACGGCCAACGGGCGTATGGTATTAAGCGTAACGGAAGACGATCTGGTGCGGGTGAATATGGGCGAGCCTAACTTTGAGCCGTCCCAGGTGCCCTTCCGCGCCAACAAAGCGGAAAAGACCTATATCATGCGTGCCGCCGAGCAGACAGTATTGTGCGGCGTGGTGTCCATGGGGAATCCGCACTGCGTCATCCAGGTGGATGACGTGGATACGGCGGCCGTAGAAACCCTCGGCCCGGTGATGGAAAGCCACGAGCGTTTTCCGGAGCGCGCCAATATCGGCTTTATGCAGGTGGTCGGCCGGTCCCACATCCGTCTGCGCGTCTACGAACGCGGCGCGGGGGAAACCCAGGCCTGCGGCAGCGGCGCCTGCGCCGCGGTGGCGGTGGGGATCCAGCAGGGGCTGCTCGCTGAAACGGTACGCGTGGAATTGCCCGGCGGTCGTCTTGATATCGCCTGGAAAGGCCCGGGCCAGCCGCTGTTTATGACCGGCCCGGCGGCCCATGTCTATGATGGATTTATTCATTTATGAAACCAATCGGGGAAGAACAGCAGGAGGTTACCAGCGCGTTGAACGATCGGGCGGTGGTGGACTATCTGTTGCAACATCCTGAATTTTTTATTCGTAATGCCGCCCAGGTTGAACATATCCGTGTCCCGCATCCGGTCCGCGGTTCGATTTCGCTGGTGGAGTGGCACATGATGCGGGCGCGTAACCATATTCATATGCTGGAAGAGAATATGTCGCTGCTGATGGAGCAGGCGGTCGCTAATGAAAGCCTGTTCCAGCGCCTGCTGCAGCTGCAAACGCGGCTGGCGGCCGCGGAGAGCCTCGATGATATGCTCAACCGCCTTCATCGCTGGGCTCGCGAGCTGGGGTTAGCTGGCGCCACGGTGCGCCTGTTCCCTGACTGCTGGCGCCTCGGCGCGCCCTCGAAGTTTACCCATTTGGCGTTAAGCCGGCAGGCGTTTGAGCCGATCCGTATTCAACGTCTGGGCCAGGCGCGCCACTATCTTGGGCCGCTGAACGGTCCGGAGCTGCTGGTGGTGCTACCGGAAGCGAAGGCCATTGGATCCGTGGCGATGTCGATGCTGGGCGGCGATAACGCTCCGGGCGTGATGCTCTTTAGCAGCCGCGATGCGCAGCATTATCAGTCAGGGCAGGGGACGCAGTTGCTGCAGGAAATTGCGCAGATGCTCCCTGGCCTGCTGGAGCGCTGGATTGAACGCGCATGACCGACTCTCCGCTTTCCGCCTGCGTCGACCGCTTCCTGCGCTATCTCGGCGTTGAGCGTCAGCTTAGCCCGATTACGCTGACTAACTACCAGCGTCAGCTGGACGCGTTGATCGCCCTGGCGGATGAGGCTGGGCTGAAAAGCTGGCAGCAGTGCGATGCCGCTCAGGTGCGTAGCTTTGCGGTACGCAGCCGCCGTGCGGGTTTAGGCCCGGCGAGCCTGGCGCTGCGGCTTTCCGCGCTACGCAGCTTCTTTGACTGGATGGTCAGTCAGGGCGAACTGGCCGCTAACCCGGCGAAGGGGATTGCGGCGCCGAAAATTCCCCGCCACTTGCCGAAAAATATCGATGTCGATGATGTAAATCGGCTGCTGGATATCGACCTCAACGATCCGCTCGCGGTGCGCGACCGGGCGATGCTGGAAGTGATGTACGGTGCAGGTCTGCGTCTGTCTGAGCTGGTCAACCTTGATATTAAGCACCTCGACCTCGAAAGCGGTGAGGTTTGGGTGATGGGCAAAGGCAGCAAAGAACGCCGTTTGCCGATCGGTCGTAACGCGGTGGCGTGGATTGAGCACTGGCTGGATTTGCGCGGCCTGTTCGGTACTGATGACGACGCGCTGTTTTTGTCGAAGCTGGGTAAACGCATTTCGGCGCGCAACGTGCAGAAGCGATTTGCCGAGTGGGGGATTAAGCAGGGGCTGAACAGCCATGTGCACCCGCACAAGCTGCGCCACTCCTTTGCTACCCATATGCTGGAGTCCAGTGGCGATCTGCGCGGCGTGCAGGAGCTGTTGGGCCATGCTAACCTCTCCACCACTCAAATCTATACCCATCTTGACTTTCAACACCTTGCCTCGGTGTACGATGCCGCGCATCCGCGCGCTAAACGGGGGAAATAATGCGTTTTTACCGACCTCTGGGCCAGATTTCCGCACTGACGTTTGACCTGGACGACACCCTATATGATAACCGCCCGGTGATTGACCGGACGATGCACGAGTCGCTGGCCTTTGTGCGCAATTACCATCCGTCGCTCAGCCAGTTCGATGCCCATGAGCTTAACCAACTGCGTCAGACGCTGCTGGCATCTGAGCCGGAGATCTACCACGACGTGACCGTCTGGCGCCATCGTGCGCTGGAGCTCGGCATGCGTAACGCTGGGCTCTCCGCCGAAGCGGCAAAAGCCGGCGCCGATGCGGCGATGGAAAACTTCGCTCACTGGCGCAGCCGGGTCGATGTTCCGCAGGAGACCCACGATACGCTGGCGAAGCTGGCGGAGAAGTGGCCGCTGGTGGCCATTACCAATGGCAACGCCCGCCCCGAGCTGTTCGGCCTGAACGACTATTTCCGCTTCGTGCTGCGCGCGGGTCCGGATGGTCGTTCCAAGCCGTTTGCCGATATGTATCACCTGGCGGCGGCGCGTCTGAATTTACCGCTCGGGCACATTCTGCACGTCGGCGATGATCTGACGACCGACGTCGCCGGTTCGCTACGCTGCGGGATGCAGGCCTGCTGGATTAAACCGCAAGGCGCGGACCTGATGCACACCGCGGACAGCCGCCTGCTGCCGCATATTGAAATTTCACGGTTGGCATCTCTGACCTCGCTGATATAATCACCAGTCACTCTGTATATATTAACAGGGGTTCATGGAACCCCTTCTCTTCCGGCGGTGCCAATGGACGTTTCTTACCTGCTCGACAGCCTTAATGACAAACAGCGTGAAGCCGTAGCGGCCTCGCGCACCAATATGCTGGTTCTGGCAGGGGCGGGCAGTGGTAAGACGCGCGTTCTGGTGCACCGTATCGCCTGGCTGCTGAGCGTGGAGAACTGCTCGCCGTACTCGATTATGGCGGTGACCTTTACCAACAAAGCGGCGGCGGAGATGCGCCACCGTATCGGCCAGCTGATGGGCACTACCCAGGGCGGCATGTGGGTAGGCACCTTCCACGGCCTCGCGCACCGCCTGCTGCGTGCGCATCATCTGGACGCCAACCTGCCGCAGGATTTCCAAATCCTCGACAGCGAAGACCAGCTCCGTCTGCTGAAGCGTCTGATTAAGGCGATGAACCTCGATGAGAAGCAATGGCCGCCGCGTCAGGCGATGTGGTACATCAACAGCCAGAAAGATGAAGGGCTGCGCCCGCATCACATTCAGAGCTACGGCAACCCGGTCGAGCAGACCTGGCAGAAGGTCTATCAGGCCTACCAGGAGGCCTGCGACCGCGCCGGGCTGGTGGATTTCGCCGAGCTGCTGCTGCGCGCGCACGAGCTGTGGCTGAACAAGCCGCAGATCCTGCAGCACTATCGTGAGCGTTTCACCAATATCCTTGTCGATGAATTCCAGGACACCAACAACATCCAGTACGCCTGGATCCGCCTGCTGGCGGGCGATACCGGCAAGGTGATGATCGTCGGCGATGATGACCAGTCGATTTACGGCTGGCGCGGTGCGCAGGTTGAGAACATTCAGCGCTTCCTCAACGACTTCCCCGGCGCGGAAACTATTCGCCTGGAGCAGAACTATCGTTCAACCAGCAATATTCTTAGCGCTGCCAACGCCCTGATTGAAAACAACAACGGGCGCCTGGGCAAGAAGCTGTGGACCGACGGTGCCGACGGTGAGCCGATTTCGCTGTACTGCGCCTTCAACGATCTCGACGAAGCGCGCTTCGTGGTGAACCGCATTAAAACCTGGCAGGAGAACGGCGGCGCGCTGGAGCAATGTGCCATTCTCTATCGCAGTAACGCCCAGTCGCGCGTGCTGGAAGAGGCGCTCCTGCAGGCCAGCATGCCGTACCGTATCTACGGCGGTATGCGCTTCTTCGAACGTCAGGAAATCAAAGATGCGCTCTCTTACCTGCGCCTGATTGCCAACCGTAACGACGATGCCGCCTTTGAGCGGGTGGTCAATACGCCGACTCGCGGCATCGGCGATCGTACGCTGGACGTGGTGCGCCAGACCTCGCGCGATCGTCAACTGACGCTGTGGCAGGCCTGCCGCGAGCTGCTGAAAGAGAAAGTGCTGGCTGGCCGTGCCGCCAGCGCTCTGCAGCGCTTTATGGAGTTGATTGACGCGCTGGCGCAGGAAACCGCCGATATGCCGCTACATGTTCAGACCGATCGGGTGATTAAAGACTCCGGGCTGCGCGCGATGTACGAGCAGGAGAAAGGCGAGAAGGGCCAGACCCGTATTGAAAACTTAGAGGAACTGGTGACGGCGACGCGCCAGTTCAGCTACAACGAAGAAGATGAAGACCTGATGCCGCTGCAGGCGTTCCTCTCCCACGCCGCGCTGGAAGCGGGCGAGGGGCAGGCGGACACCTGGCAGGACGCGGTTCAACTGATGACCCTGCACTCGGCGAAAGGGCTGGAATTCCCGCAGGTGTTTATCGTCGGCGTCGAAGAAGGGATGTTCCCGAGCCAGATGGCGCTTGATGAAGGCGGCCGCCTGGAAGAGGAACGTCGTCTGGCCTACGTTGGCGTAACGCGCGCCATGCAGAAGCTGACGCTGACCTACGCCGAAACCCGCCGTCTGTACGGCAAAGAGGTTTACCATCGCCCGTCGCGCTTTATTGGAGAACTGCCGCAGGAGTGCGTAGAAGAAGTGCGTCTGCGGGCCACGGTGAGCCGTCCGGTAAACCACCAGCGACTGGGGGCGCCGATTGCCGAGAGCGATACCGGCTACAAGTTAGGTCAGCGGGTGCGCCATCCGAAGTTTGGCGAAGGTACTATCGTCAACCTCGAAGGCAGCGGCGAGCACAGCCGGCTGCAGGTGGCTTTTCAGGGCCAGGGAATCAAATGGCTGGTGGCGGCTTACGCGCGGCTTGAGACGGTGTAACTTTAAGAAAAATATCATTATTTTGTAATATTCTGCTACCTTTATACGTTAAGGCGCCTGATTTGCGCTTTCGCGTTCCGTTGCGTGTTGACGCCGATTTTGCGCTGGCGTAACATGCGCGCACGATTACGCTAAGAGGACATTCGCCTTGGACACACCCAGTAGATGCTGGCTCAACTTCCTGTCATTCAGGAACAACTCCTAAGGCTATCCTCTTATGCTGATAGCCTTAGCGGTTGTCAGCGACCTGCCCTATTCCCGTCGCGCTGAGTCAGGCTTAATGGTCTGAAACCCAATTTGTTTCTGTGTGCCCACCGAACTGTCCGATAATTTTTTTGCATTGGGAGTCCCGGTCATGCTGAGCGCATTTCAACTGGAAAACAATCGTTTAACGCGCCTGGAAGCCGATGATATCAAGCACCTCGCCAGCTCGGTGTGGGTCGATCTGGTCGAGCCTGACGACGATGAGCGAAGCCGCGTGCAGACGGAACTGGGTCAGAACCTGGCGACGCGCCCGGAACTGGAAGATATCGAAGCCTCCGCGCGTTTCTTTGAAGATGAAGACGGGTTACACATCCACTCCTTCTTCTTTTTTGAAGATGCGGAAGATCACGCCGGCAACTCTACCGTGGCGTTTACCATCCGCGAAGGCCGCCTGTTCACGCTGCGCGAGCGCGAACTGCCCGCTTTCCGCCTGTACCGTATGCGCGTGCGCAACCAGACGCTGGTCGACGGTAACGCCTACGAACTGCTGCTCGACCTGTTCGAAACCAAAATCGAGCAGCTGGCGGATGAAATTGAAAATATCTACAGCGACCTGGAAAAGCTGAGCCGCGTGATTATGGAAGGCCATCAGGGCGACGAGTACGATGAAGCGCTGTCGACGCTGGCGGAACTGGAAGATATCGGCTGGAAGGTCCGCCTCTGTCTGATGGATACCCAGCGCGCGCTGAACTTCCTGGTGCGTAAGGCGCGCCTGCCGGCGGGCCAGCTGGAACAGGCGCGGGAGATCCTGCGCGATATCGAATCCCTGCTGCCGCACAACGAATCGCTGTTCCAGAAGGTGAACTTCCTGATGCAGGCGGCGATGGGCTTCATCAACATCGAGCAGAACCGCATCATCAAGATCTTCTCGGTGGTGTCGGTGGTATTCCTGCCGCCAACCCTGGTGGCGTCCAGCTACGGGATGAACTTTGAATTTATGCCGGAGCTGCACTGGAGCTTCGGCTACCCGGGGGCGATCGTCTTTATGATGCTGGCCGGCCTGGCGCCATATCTCTACTTCAAGCGTAAAAACTGGCTGTAAAAAAGGGAGCGGCGGCTCCCTTTTTTACTGGCAGAGGCCGGCTTAGCCTCTGCGCAGCCGGCGCTGGGTATACAGCGCATCGACGATAAATACCGCCAGCGCGACCCAGATAAAGCCGAAGGTCACCATTTTATCCTTGCCCGGCACTTCGCCGTAGAACGTCACCGCCAGCAGGAACATCAGCGTTGGGCCGATGTACTGGAAAAAGCCCAGCGTGGAGAGCCGCAGGCGCGTTGCCGCGCCAGTGAAGCACAGCAGGGGAATGGTCGTGACCACGCCCGCGGCCATCAGCAGCAGATTGAGCGACCAGGGGTTCTCCCCCATATGGCTGGTCGGGCTATCAGTGATGCCAAACAGCCAGATTGCCGCCACCGGCAGTAGCCACAGCGTTTCCACCAGCATGCCGGTCTGCGCGTCGACAGCGATTTTCTTCCGCACCAGGCCGTAAAAGGCAAAACTGAAGGCCAGCCCAAGGCCGATTATCGGCAGCGAACCAAAGGTCCACAGCTGGACCAACACGCCGCAAAAGGCGAGGATCACCGCCAGCCACTGCAGGCGACGGAAGCGTTCGCCGAGGAAAATCATCCCCAACAGAATATTTACCAGCGGGTTGATAAAGTAGCCGAGGCTGGCTTCCAGCATATGGTGGTTATTCACCGCCCAGATGAACAACAGCCAGTTACCGCCGACCAGCACTGCCGAGAGCGCCAGCAGGAAGATCTTGCGCGGCGTCTTCAGCAGCTTTTTCACCTGCGGCCACTGGCGGCTGACGCTGATGAGCGCCACCATGAAGAAGAAGGACCAGATCACGCGATGGGTCAGAATTTCATCGGCGGGAACATAGTAGATAAGTTTGAAGTACGCTGGCGCGATACCCCAGATAAAGTAGGCGGCGAGGGCCAGAATGATCCCCAACCGCGTCTGTTTCGCATCCATCGGTAAAATCCATTGCCAAAGAGAGTGATGTTACTCGATTTTGGCCAATCAACCCACCATATAGGTGGCCGTTGCGCTGGCAATATAGACCTGAGCTTCGTTATGCAGTTCCACGCGGGCTACCGCCACTTTATTGCCGGCGCGCAGCAGAGTGCTGGTGGCGGTAAACCGTTCGCCACGGCCCGGACGCAGGTAGTCTACGCGCAGGTCGATGGTTCCCATGCGGGAGAGGCGCTGGCGCAGCTCTTCTTCGTTGATGGTGTCATGGCGGGTGAGGGTGCTGCCGACGCAGACCAGGCCAGCGGCGACGTCCAGCGCGGAGGCGATCACTCCGCCATGCAAAATACTCTGCGCCCAGTTGCCGACCATCATCGGCTGATTATTAAAGCTGAGCTGGGCAAACGCCTTTTCATAGCGCTCCAGTTCGAGACCGAGGGCACGGTTAAACGGCATGTGATAGACGAAAATCTCCCCCACCAGTTTCAGCGCTGCTTCGGCAGTAAGTTCAGACATAACACCGGTTCCATTCGTTAACAAAATGTTGATTTTATGCTTCTAAAATATTGATTTCCACTTTCGGAGCGGATTAGGGGGCAGGTGATTAATAAACAGGTAGAATGGCTTCAGGTTAAACAAAAATAAAAACTATTTATCAGGAGACCAGCATGCGTATCTCTTTGGCCTGCCTGGTGGCGCTGTGCGCGCTACCGGCCGGTGTTATGGCGCAGGATGCGTCGGTTCACGACAAACCGGCAGTGCGCGGCAGCATTATCGCCAACCTGCTCCAGGACCATGATAATCCTTTCCTGCTCTATCCTTATGAGAGCAACTATTTGCTCTACACATGGACCAGCGACCTCAATAAAGAGGCGATCCGCAGCTATGACTGGGCCGAAAATGCCCGTAAAGATGAAGTGAAATTTCAGCTGAGTCTGGCGTTCCCGCTGTGGCGCGGCATCCTGGGCGATAATTCGCTGCTCGGCGCATCGTACACCCAGAAATCCTGGTGGCAGCTCTCCAACAGCAAAGAGTCGGCGCCGTTTCGCGAAACCAATTACGAACCCCAGCTGTTTTTGGGCTTTGCGACCGACTACCAGTTTGCCGGCTGGACGCTGCGTGACATTGAGATGGGGTATAACCACGACTCGAATGGTCGTTCCGACCCCACCTCGCGCAGCTGGAACCGGCTTTACGCCCGCCTGATGGCGCAAAACGGCAACTGGCTGGTGGAAGTGAAGCCCTGGTATGTGGTGGGCAACACCGATGATAACCCGGATATCACCAAATATATGGGCTATTACCGGCTGAAGGTGGGCTACCAGCTGGGAGAGGCGATCCTCAGCGCGCAGGGGCAATATAACTGGAACACCGGCTATGGCGGGGCGGAGCTCGGCGTGAGCTATCCCATTACCAAACATGTTCGCGCCTATACGCAGATCTACAGCGGTTACGGCGAATCGCTTATCGACTACAACTTCAATCAAACGCGCGTCGGCGTCGGGCTAATGCTCAACGATCTGTTTTAATCGTTGCACTCTGGCTCGCAGGCGCTGAAAATAGCGCCTGTTTTCTTTTCAGGCAAATGGGGTCAACGTGGCACAGGCGGAAGTATTAAATCAGGAATCGCTGGCGAAGCAGGTTTTACAAGAGACCTTCGGCTACCAGCAGTTCCGTCCTGGCCAGGAAACGATTATCGAGACGGTGCTTGAGGGCCGGGACTGCCTGGTGGTCATGCCGACCGGTGGCGGTAAGTCGCTGTGCTATCAGGTGCCGGCGCTGGTCATGGGCGGTCTGACGGTCGTGGTCTCACCCCTGATCTCGCTGATGAAAGACCAGGTCGATCAACTGCTGGCCAACGGCGTGGCGGCGGCTTGTCTGAACTCGACGCAAAGCCGCGAGCAGCAGCAGGAAGTGATGGCCGGCTGTCGCAGCGGGCAGGTTCGTCTGCTGTATATCGCGCCGGAACGGTTGATGCTGGATAACTTTCTTGAGCATCTGGCGAACTGGAACCTGGCGATGCTGGCGGTAGACGAAGCGCACTGTATCTCCCAGTGGGGCCATGACTTCCGTCCGGAATATGCCGCGCTGGGCCAGCTGCGCCAGCGGATGCCGCAGATCCCGTTTATGGCGTTGACCGCCACCGCCGATGACACCACCCGCCGCGATATCGTCCGTCTGCTCGGGCTTAACGATCCGCTGATTCAGGTCAGCAGCTTCGACCGTCCAAACATCCGCTATATGCTGATGGAGAAATTCAAGCCGCTCGATCAGCTGATGCGCTACGTTCAGGATCAGCGCGGCAAATCGGGCATTATCTACTGCAACAGCCGTTCGAAAGTGGAAGATACCGCCGCGCGTCTGCAGAGCCGCGGCATCAGCGCGGCGGCTTACCATGCCGGTCTGGAAAACGCCGTTCGCGCCGACGTGCAGGAGAAATTCCAGCGCGACGATCTGCAGATCGTGGTGGCGACGGTGGCCTTCGGGATGGGCATTAACAAGCCGAACGTCCGCTTTGTGGTGCACTTCGATATCCCGCGCAATATTGAATCCTACTACCAGGAAACCGGCCGCGCCGGGCGTGATGGCCTGCCGGCGGAAGCGATGCTGTTTTACGATCCGGCGGATATGGCGTGGCTGCGCCGCTGTCTGGAAGAAAAGCCCGCCGGACCGCTACAGGATATCGAGCGGCATAAGCTGAATGCGATGGGGGCGTTTGCCGAAGCGCAAACCTGTCGTCGTCTGGTGCTGCTGAACTACTTTGGCGAAGGGCGCCAGGAGCCGTGCGGCAACTGCGATATCTGTCTTGATCCACCAAAGCAGTACGATGGCTTAATGGATGCGCGCAAGGCGCTTTCAACGATTTACCGGGTGAATCAACGTTTCGGGATGGGTTACGTGGTGGAGGTCCTGCGCGGGGCCAACAACCAGCGCATCCGTGACATGGGCCACGATAAGCTGCCGGTTTACGGTATCGGCCGGGAGCAGAGTCACGAGCACTGGGTGAGCGTGATCCGCCAACTGATTCACCTTGGGCTGGTGACGCAGAATATCGCCCAGCACTCCGCACTGCAGCTGACCGAAGCCGCACGACCGGTGCTGCGCGGCGAGGTGCCGCTGCAGCTCGCCGTACCGCGTATCGTGGCGCTGAAGCCGAAGGCGATGCAGAAATCCTTTGGCGGCAATTACGACCGCAAGCTGTTTGCCAAGCTGCGCAAATTGCGTAAAGCGATCGCCGACGAAGAGAATATCCCGCCATACGTGGTCTTCAACGACGCGACGCTGATCGAGATGGCGGAACAGTCGCCACTCACCGCCGGCGAGATGCTCAGCGTCAACGGCGTGGGGACGCGTAAACTTGAGCGCTTCGGTAAAGAATTCATGGCATTGATACGCGCTCATGTCGATGGTGATGATGAGTAGTCAGCCGCGGGAAAAGGTGCCAGAATAGTTTCCCTCTTCACTATTTTCCTGCGAGTTAACTATGCTGATGCTTTTCCTCACCGTGGCGCTGGTGCATATCATTGCGCTGATGAGCCCGGGGCCGGACTTTTTCTTTGTCTCACAAACGGCCATCAGCCGCTCGCGCAGAGAGGCGATGATGGGTGTGCTGGGGATCACCTGCGGCGTCATGATCTGGGCGGGGGTTGCCCTGCTCGGCCTGAACCTGATCCTCGCGCAGATGGCGTGGCTGCATAACATCATCATGGTCGGTGGCGGCCTGTATCTGTGCTGGATGGGCTACCAGATGCTGCGCGGCGCGCTGAAAAAAGAGGCGGTGGCCTCGGCGGAGCCGCAGGTGGAGCTGGCCCGCAGCGGACGCAGCTTCGTGAAGGGACTGCTGACCAATCTGGCGAATCCGAAAGCGATCATCTACTTCGGCTCGGTGTTCTCGCTGTTCGTGGGTGACAGCGTCGGCGCTGGTGCGCGCTGGGGTATTTTCCTGCTGATTATCGTCGAGACGCTGGCCTGGTTTATGGTGGTTGCCAGCCTGTTCGCCCTGCCGGGGATGCGCCGCGGCTATCAGCGGATGGCGAAGTGGATCGATGGTATCGCCGGTACGCTGTTTGCGGGCTTCGGCATCCACCTGATTATCTCGCGTTAACCGGTATGCTGTTTCCCACCCGGCTGTTTCCGGGTGGGGAAAGTGTCAGTGGCGAAGCCGCTGCAGCTCATCTTTAGCCAGACCGGTCATTTCCATAATAGCTGCGTCATCAATACCGCGTTTGCGCATCGCTTCGGCAACCTGCAGCAAGGCCTGGTGTTTACCTTCTTTTATGCCTTGCTGTACGCCTTCCTTGATGCCTTTCTCCATACCTTCTGCAAGCCATGTTTCCGCCAGCGTCATCAGTAATCCTCCATGCTGCGGCACGCGCTGTGCCAGTCCGTACAAGAGTGTCCGAGTATCCTCGGCATCTCCTGCCTGAGCCATATAGTTTACCAATACGGTGATTTGTTGTCCGCTCATCTGCTCCAGCAGTAAGAGATGGGTCAACTTATCCAGCAATTGCGCCATATCGCGCTGGCGGATGTGCTTTTGCACCAGCGTCAGGGCTGCCATGCTGCGGTGCAGCATGATGTCGTCGTCGGGGATCACCGTGATATCGACCAGCGGAAACGCCCCGCTATAGAGCTGGCGGGCGGTCTCAGGATCGGCAAAATTATCCAGCCAGCGCATCGACCAGGGATAGGGGCTGCGTCGTCCCTGATAAAAGAGAATAGGGATAACCAGAGGCAGCGTTTTATGGCCGCTCTCCAGGTGCCGCTGCATGGCGGCGACAGCATAGCGCATTAAGCGAAAGGCCATCAGCTTATCAGGTGCGCTCTGGTGCTCGATCAGAACATGGACATAGCCCGCACCGCGGGTGGTTTCCAGCGAATAAAGGATATCGCTGTAGTAAGGCCTGAGATCGTCTTCGAGAAAGCTGCCGGATTCCAGACGCAGGGTATCCAGTTTGCAGATCTGTGTTAACGACGGAGGCAGGTGGAGCTCGATAAAATCGCGCGCCGTCTCTACCCGCGAGAGAAAGGTTTTAAATACCGCATCATGAGGAGTCGCCGTTTCCGCCATTGCCGTTCATCCGTGAATCACGTATCTGGCGGCATCCTGACACGGTGGGTTCAACGCCGACAGCGGGTAAAAAAATTAATTACCCGCTTTGCGTGTCGGCTCGTGCAGGGAGAAAGCGTCGTTCACCTGGCGAACCTCTCTTTGCGAGCGAGATTCCATGATTCAGGCGTGACGGGCGGAGGCGAGCAGCGCCCCGACCAGCATAAACAGCGAACCAAAGACTTTGTTCAGCGCCTTCATCTGCTTTGGCCCTTTAATCCATGCTGAAATGCGCTGCGCCAGGGTCGCATAGCCAATCATCACAATGATATCGACGACAATGGTGGTGACGCCCAGAACAAGATACTGCATCACCTGCGGCTGGTGCGGCAGGATAAACTGCGGAAACAGGGCGGCCAGAAACACAATGCTTTTGGGGTTGGTGAGATTCACGAACACCGCGCGCTGGAACAGTTTGCCGCGCGTCTGCGCCTTCGCCAGCGTATTCAGGTCGATTGCCCCCGCCGCCCGCCATTGCTGGATCCCCAGCCAGATAAGATAAGCCGCGCCGGCCCATTTCAGCACTTCAAAGGCCAGCACCGAGCGGGAGAAAAGGGTGCCGAGACCAACACCAACCAGCACGATATGAATAACCAGCCCGGTCTGCAAACCGGCAATCGACGCCGCTGCGCCGCGGTAACCGTGGTTAATGGAGGTGGTCATGGTATTAATCGCTCCGGAACCTGGTGACAGGCTGAGAATGATTGATGTCAGCAGGTAGGCGAACCACCACTCAATGGTCATGAGAAACTCCCTGATTGTCTGTTTTTATGCCACAATACGCTATTGTGTCAGCATTGTGTGATACACGGCAAAAAAACGATTTTCAGCGGTTAACAGGGGTGTAAACCCGATGTTTGGGCAGAAAAAGGACTGGGAAACACGAGAAAACGCGTTTGCGGCCTTTAGTATGGGGCCGCTGACGGATTTCTGGCGACAGCGCGAAGAGGCTGAATTTAAAGGCGTCGTTGATGTACCGGTACGCTTTGTTCGCTTCTGCGCGCAAAATAACGATCGTCTGGTGCTGATTTGCCCCGGGCGCATTGAAAGCTACGTGAAGTATGCCGAAGTCGCCTACGATCTCTTTCACAGCGGCTTTGACGTGATGATCATCGATCATCGCGGCCAGGGACGCTCGGGCCGCCTGCTCTCTGATACCCACCGCGGACACGTCGTCAACTTCAGCGACTATGTCGATGACCTGGCGGCGCTCTGGCAGCAGCAGGTGGTCCCCGGACACTGGCGAAAACGGTTTATCCTCGCTCACTCTATGGGCGGGGCGATTGCCACGCTTTTTCTGCAACGTTACCAGGCGCATTGCGATGCGATTGCGCTCTGCGCGCCGATGTTCGGGATTATCATTCGATTGCCGGACTGGATGGTGCGCCATATTCTCGACTGGGCTGAGGGCCATCAGCGCATTCGCGAAGAGTATGCCATCGGCACCGGGCGCTGGCGGGCGCTGCCTTTTGCCGTTAACGTGCTGACGCACAGTCGACAACGCTATCGTCGCAACCTGCGCTTCTATGCCGATGAACCGCGACTGCAGGTTGGCGGCCCGACCTGGCACTGGGTGCGGGAGGGCATGCTGGCCGGCGACGAAGTGCTGGCGAATGTGGAAAAAGATACCGCCCCGACGCTGCTTTTACAGGCAGAGGAGGAGCGGGTGGTCGATAATCTGATGCACGACCGCTATTGTGAATTACGGGCCGCTGCCGGCCATCCCTGTGAGGGCGGTAAACCGCTCGTCATTGAAGGGGCATATCATGAGATCCTTTTTGAAAAGGACGCTATGCGCTCAGTCGCGCTCAATGCCATCGTCGAGTTTTTCAATCGACATACTTAATCCGACGATAACGCTCGTCGCCCTGCTTAGAGGTTAACTTTTTTATGTACCAGGTTGTTGCGTCTGATTTAGACGGCACGCTGCTTTCCCCCGATCATTTCCTGACCCCGTATGCCAAAGAGACGCTGAAATTGCTCACCGCCCGTGGGATCAATTTCGTCTTCGCCACCGGCCGTCACTACATCGACGTCGGGCAGATCCGCGATAATCTCGGCATCCGGTCGTACATGATCACCTCTAACGGCGCCCGGGTTCACGATAGCGATGGTCAGCAAATCTTTGCCCATAACCTCGATCGCGATATTGCCGCCGACCTGTTTGAGATCGTGCGTAACGACCCAAAAATCGTCACTAACGTCTATCGGGAAGACGAGTGGTATATGAACCGCCATCGTCCGGAAGAGATGCGCTTCTTCAAGGAGGCGGTGTTTAACTACAAGCTGTATGAGCCGGGCGAACTGGATCCGCAGGGGATCAGCAAAGTATTCTTTACCTGCGAGGATCACGAGCATCTGCTGCCGCTGGAGCAGGCGATGAACGCCCGCTGGGGCGATCGCGTGAACGTCAGCTTCTCCACCTTAACCTGCCTGGAAGTCATGGCGGGTGGGGTATCGAAGGGGCATGCGCTGGAGGCGGTAGCGAAAATGCTCGGTTACACTCTTGCCGATTGCATCGCCTTCGGCGACGGTATGAACGACGCTGAGATGCTGTCGATGGCCGGCAAGGGCTGCATCATGGCCAACGCCCATCAACGGCTGAAGGATCTGCATCCGGAACTGGAAGTGATCGGCAGCAACGCCGACGATGCGGTCCCGCACTACCTGCGTAAGCTATACCTCGACTGAAAAAGATTGACGACTGGCGAATAACTGTCCAGTCGTCAACCTGACTCTTCGCTACAATGCCTGTTCTTTATCCAACGAGACGACCATTGTGGCGCTGTTAATTATCACCACTATCCTGTGGGCCTTTTCTTTTAGCCTGATTGGCGAATACCTGGCCGGTAGCGTCGACAGCTATTTTTCGGTGCTGATGCGTGTGGGCCTGGCGGCGCTGGTGTTCCTGCCTTTCCTGCGCACGCGCGGCCAGTCTCCGCGCACGATCGTGCTCTATATGCTGGTGGGCGCGATGCAGCTTGGCATCATGTATCTGCTGGCTTTCCGCGCCTATCTCTATCTGACGGTTTCGGAATTTCTGTTGTTTACCGTATTTACCCCGCTGTATATCACGCTGATCTACGACCTGCTCAGCGGACGTAAGCTGCGCTGGGGCTATCTGCTGAGTGCTGCGCTGGCGGTGCTGGGGGCGGCGATTATCCGCTATGACAAAGTCAGCGATCATTTCTGGACCGGGCTGTTACTGGTGCAGTTGTCAAACCTCTGCTTCGCTATCGGCATGGTGGGTTACAAGCGCCTGATGGAGGTACGTCCGATGCCGCAGCACAATGCCTTTGCCTGGTTCTATGTCGGGGCCTTTATCGTGGCGGTGGCAGCGTGGTTTATGCTGGGCAACCCCCAGAAGCTGCCGACCACCACGCTGCAGTGGAGCGTGCTGGTGTGGCTTGGCGTGGTGGCTTCCGGGCTGGGTTACTTTATGTGGAACTATGGCGCCACGCAGGTGGATGCCGGCACGCTGGGGATCATGAACAACGTCCATGTCCCCGCTGGTCTACTGGTTAACCTTGCAATCTGGCAGGAGCAGCCGCACTGGCCGAGCTTTATTAGCGGAGCGTTGGTGATCCTGGCCTCGCTGTGGGTCCATCGCCGCTGGGTCGCTCCGCACTCCGGACAAACGGCAGGTGATCGCAGGCGTGGTTCCGCGCAGAGCGAATAAACGCTTCGGTGACCGGTTGACGCTGTTCGCCATCGCGGACGGCCGCGTACAACCGGCTCCATAATCCCTCACCCAGGGTTTTGGTGACCACCAGGCCCTGGCGTTCAAAGCTTTCCACCACCCAGTGCGGCAGCGCGGCGATGCCCATCCTTGCGGCCACCATCTGGATCAGCAACAGCGTGTTATCGACGCTTTTCAGCTGGGGACTGATGCCGGCCGGCTGCAGGAAATGGCGCCAGATGTCGAGGCGCCCGCGCTGCACGGGATAAATCAGCAGTGTTTCCGCGGCCAGGTCCTCTGGCGTAATCAGCGTCTTCATGGCTAACGGGTGCTCGGGCGCCAGCACCAGACGCACCTCATAATCAAACATCGGCGAGTAGTGCAGACCGCTGCGCGGCAGGATATCGGAGGTCATCACCAGATCCAGTTCGCCCTGCTGCAGCGCAGGCTGCGGGTCGAAGGTCACTCCGGAATGGAAGTCGACCTCCACGTGCGGCCAGCGGGCGCGGAAATTCTCCAGCGCCGGCGTCAGCCACTGAATACAGCTGTGACATTCGATAGCCAGCCGCAGCCGGGTCTGCTGTGGTTCGTTACAGTCCTGCAGGGCGCGAGCGATCTGCGGTAGCACCTGATTGGCCAACTGCAGCAGAATTTCCCCTTGCGGCGTGAAGCGTAGTGGCTGGCTTTTACGCACAAACAAACGGAAGCCAAGGCGCTGTTCCAGATCGCTGAACTGGTGAGACAAGGCGGACTGGGTCTGGTGCAAGGCCGCTGCCGCACCCGCCAGTGAACCGCTGTTCCGCAACGCTTGCAGCGTTTTCAGATGTTTAATTTCGATCATGAAAGTCCTTCACTTCGCCATGAGCAATTTGCGCTTGAGGAATATACAGTAACTGTCAATTATGGATGTGTAAACATCTGGACGTCTAAAACTCGTCATATTTCGACTTGCAGATGCGTTGGCTGCCTCGCTTACCCCAGTCACTTACTTCAGTAAGCTCCTGGGGATGCGCATCGTTGCCGCCTTCCTGCAAGCCGAACTATTTAGAGTTTTTCTTCAGATTCAATGAAATAAGAGAGGAACAAAAATGACAATTATTAACCACACCCTCGGTTTTCCTCGCGTTGGCCTGCGCCGCGAGCTGAAAAAAGCGCAAGAGAGCTACTGGGCGGGCAACGCCACTCGCGAGGAACTGCTGACAGTAGGCCGTGAGCTGCGTGCCCGCCACTGGGAGCAGCAGAAACAGGCGGGCGTTGATCTGCTGCCGGTGGGGGATTTCGCCTGGTACGACCATGTTCTGACTACCAGCCTGCTGCTTGGCAACGTGCCGGCTCGTCATCAGAACAAAGACGGATCCATCGATATCGATACCCTGTTCCGCATTGGCCGCGGCCGTGCGCCGACTGGCGAACCGGCCGCCGCTGCGGAAATGACCAAATGGTTTAACACCAACTATCACTACATGGTGCCGGAGTTCGTGAAGGGCCAGCAGTTCAAACTGACCTGGACCCAACTGCTGGATGAAGTAGACGAAGCGCTGGCGCTGGGCCACAAGATCAAGCCCGTGCTGCTGGGGCCGGTAACGTACCTGTGGCTGGGTAAAGTGAAAGGTGAACCGTTTGACCGTCTGAGCCTGCTGAATGACATCCTGCCGGTTTACCAGCAGGTGCTGGCAGAACTGGCGAAGCGCGGCATCGAGTGGGTGCAGATTGATGAACCGGCGCTGGTGCTGGAGCTGCCGCCAGCGTGGCTGGAGGCCTTTAAACCGGCTTATGACGCCCTGCAGGGCCAGGTGAAACTGCTGCTGACCACCTATTTTGAAGGCATTAGTGACAATCTCGCGACCATTGCTGCGCTACCGGTCCAGGGGCTGCACGTCGATCTGGTGCACGGCAAAGATGATGTTGCCGAGCTGCACAACCGCCTGCCGGCCGACTGGCTGCTGTCTGTGGGTCTGATCAATGGGCGCAACGTCTGGCGCGCCGATCTCACCGAAAAGTATGCGCAAATTAAAGACCTCGTCGGTAAACGCGACCTCTGGGTCGCGTCATCCTGTTCTCTGCTGCATAGCCCGATCGATCTGAGCGTGGAGACGCGCCTTGATGCGGAAGTGAAGAGCTGGTTTGCCTTCGCGCTGCAGAAATGCGGCGAGCTGGCGCTGCTGCGCGATGCGCTGAACAGTGGCGATACGGCGGCGATTACCGAGTGGAGCGCGCCAATCCAGGCCCGTCGCCATTCGACCCGCGTGCACAACGCGGAAGTGGAAAAACGGCTGGCGGCGATCACCGCTCAGGACAGCCAGCGTGCCAGCCCCTATGAGGTTCGCGCGCAGGCACAGCGCCAGCGCTTTAACCTGCCGAAATGGCCGACCACCACCATCGGGTCATTCCCGCAAACGACGGAGATCCGCGGTCTGCGCCTGGACTTCAAAAAGGGCAACCTTGACGCCAGTCATTATCGGACGGGGATTGCGGAACATATTAAGCAGGCGATCGTCGAGCAGGAGCGGTTAGGTTTAGACGTACTGGTGCACGGAGAAGCCGAGCGGAACGACATGGTGGAATACTTCGGTGAACATCTGGACGGTTTTATCTTCACGCAAAACGGCTGGGTGCAGAGCTATGGTTCCCGTTGCGTGAAGCCGCCGGTGGTGATCGGCGACGTCAGCCGTCCGCAGGCGATCACCGTCGACTGGGCGAAGTACGCGCAGTCGCTGACCGACAAGCCAGTGAAAGGGATGCTCACTGGACCGGTGACCATTCTGTGCTGGTCCTTCCCGCGGGAAGATGTCAGCCGTGAAACCATCGCGAAACAGATTGCGCTGGCCCTGCGTGATGAAGTGGCGGATCTGGAAGCGGCGGGGATCGGCATCATCCAGATTGATGAGCCGGCGCTGCGCGAAGGGTTACCGCTGAAGCGCAGCGACTGGGATGCCTATCTGCAGTGGGGTGTGGAAGCCTTCCGCCTTAATGCTGCGGTCGCCAAAGACGACACTCAGATCCACACCCACATGTGCTATTGCGAGTTCAACGACATCATGGACTCCATTGCCGCGCTGGATGCCGACGTGATCACCATTGAAACCTCGCGGTCCGATATGGAGCTGCTGGAGTCGTTCGAAGCGTTCGAGTATCCCAATGAGATCGGGCCGGGGGTATATGATATTCACTCGCCGAACGTGCCGAGTGTGGAGTGGATAGAAGCGCTGCTGGCAAAAGCCGCGCAGCGTATCCCGGCGGAGCGGCTGTGGGTTAACCCGGACTGCGGCCTGAAAACTCGCGGCTGGCCGGAAACCCGCGCCGCGCTGGCGAATATGGTGCAAGCGGCGCAGAACCTGCGCCAGTCCGCCTGATCGTTACGCAAAAAATCAAAAAGGAGGCATTTGCCTCCTTTTTTCATGCATTGGGTGATTATGCTTTTTTACCGCCATACTGAGCAAACCACGCGAGCATGCGCTGCCAGCCGTCTTTGGCTGACTCTTCATGATAGCTGGCGCGATAGTCGGCGTTAAAGGCATGATCGGCTTCGGGATAGACCACGATTTCCGCTGTGGCGTTGGCCGCCCGCAGCGCCTGACGCATGGTCTCGATGGTGTCCTGTGGAATACTGGCGTCTTTAGCGCCGTACAGACCAAGCACCGGGGCGTTGAGATCGACCGCGATATCTACCGGATGCTTCGGTGAATTCAGCGATTTTTCTCCCACCAGCTTGCCGTACCAGGCCACGCCTGCCTTCAGCTGCGGGTTATGCGCGGCATACAGCCAGGTAATGCGTCCGCCCCAGCAGAAGCCGGTGATTAGCAGACGATGGGCATCGCCGCCGTGGCGCGCCGCCCAGCTGGCGACATGGTCGAGATCCGCCAGCACCTGCGCGTCCGGCACCTTGGTAACCAGCTCTTTGAACAGGGTCGGGATATCGTGGTACTCATTCGGATCGCCCTGACGGAAGTACAATTCAGGCGCAATAGCCAGATAGCCTTCCTGCGCCAGGCGGCGACAAAGATCGCGAATATGCTCATGCACGCCGAAAATTTCCTGTACCACGATAACGATCGGCAGCGGACCGTCGGCATTTTTCGGGCGGGCGTGGTAGGCCGGCATGTTTTCACCCTGAGAGGGAATAGACGTCTCTCCGGCGATAATATGCTCTTCCGGCGTATGAACGGCGGTGGCGGCGTGTGGTGAAGCTGCAGGTGCGAATCCAGGTTGCTTGGTGGTGGTCATGGTATTCTCCGTACCCTTATTTATTAGCGCATCAATAACTATAGACCCTTTACCTTTAGTTCGGGCGGTAATAAAGCACAGTGCCTGAAAGCGGCTATCTTTTGTTCTGTGACGATGAATATAACTTGTTAATGTGATGTGTATCACTGTTTACTGAAAAACAACTGCAATCATTATTGGTCTTGGTGACTATCATCACAAAATGTTGCCAGGGGCTTCTGTACAGTACCGTTTTGCTTCTGCTGATAATTCGACCCACAGAGGAGTTTTTTATGTCCAAGTCTGATGTTTTTCATCTCGGCCTCACCAAGAACGATTTACAAGGGGCTACGCTGGCTATCGTCCCTGGCGATCCGGAGCGTGTGGAAAAGATCGCCGCGCTGATGGATAAGCCGGTCAAGCTGGCATCCCACCGCGAATTTACCTCCTGGCGCGCGGAGCTGGACGGCAAGCCGGTGATCGTCTGCTCTACCGGCATCGGCGGCCCGTCGACTTCTATCGCCGTGGAAGAGCTGGCGCAGCTGGGCGTGCGTACCTTCCTGCGTATCGGCACCACCGGCGCGATTCAACCGCACATTAACGTTGGCGATGTGCTGGTTACGACCGCTTCCGTTCGCCTGGACGGCGCCAGCCTGCACTTCGCGCCGATGGAGTTCCCGGCCGTCGCAGACTTCGCCTGCACCACCGCGCTGGTGGAAGCGGCGAAATCTATTGGTGCCACCACCCATATCGGCGTGACCGCCTCTTCGGATACCTTCTACCCAGGCCAGGAGCGTTACGACACCTTCTCCGGCCGCGTGGTGAGCCGCTTCAAGGGCTCAATGGAAGAGTGGCAGGCAATGGGCGTGATGAACTATGAAATGGAATCCGCCACGCTGCTGACCATGTGCGCCAGCCAGGGCCTGCGTGCCGGGATGGTCGCCGGGGTTATTGTGAACCGTACCCAGCAAGAGATCCCTAACGCCGAAACCATGAAGCAAACCGAAAGCCACGCGGTCAAAATCGTCGTGGAAGCGGCGCGTCGTCTGCTGTAATTCAACCCCTTCTCTGTCAGGCCGGGTCCTCCGGCCTTTCTTTTTTGCGTTGCTCCTCGCAGGAAATCCCTTTTAAACTGGACGTTTGTACAGCACAATTCTATTTTGTGCCATCAGGTTATCGCAGGGGGCGTCGTGGATCTCTCAATCATTATCAGCGCGGTTATCGCACTGGCTGCCGGGTTAATGGTCGGCTGGCTGGCAACCAAAGCGCGCGCCGACCAAATCCGGGCCGATCTCATTGAGGAGCGGCGAGAGCTGGATATTGAGCTGAGCGCCGCCCGTCAGCAGCTGGTGCAGGAGGCCCACTGGCGTGAGGAGTGTGAGCTGCTGAACAATGAGCTGCGCAGTCTGCGGGATATCAATACCTCGCTGGAGGCCGATCTGCGTGAGGTCACCACCCGGCTCGAATCCACCCAGCTGCATGCGGAAGATAAGATCCGTCAGATGGTTAACAGCGAGCAGCGCCTGAGCGAGCAGTTTGAAAACCTCGCCAACCGCATTTTCGAACACAGCAACCGGCGCGTCGATGAGCAAAACCGCCTGAGTCTGCATGGTCTGCTGACCCCGCTGCGCGAACAGCTCGACGGGTTCCGCCGCCAGGTGCAGGAGAGCTTTGGCCAGGAGGCGCGGGAAAGGCACACCCTGGCGCATGAGATCCGCAATCTTCAGCAGCTGAACGCGCAGATGGCGCAGGAGGCACTGAACCTGACGAAAGCGCTGAAAGGTGATAACAAAACCCAGGGCAACTGGGGGGAAGTGGTCTTAACCCGCGTGCTGGAGGCCTCCGGCCTGCGCGAAGGCTATGAGTACCAGACCCAGGTCAGTATCGAGACCGATAACCGCTCGCGGATGCAGCCTGACGTCATTGTCCGCCTGCCGCAGGGCAAGGACGTGGTGATAGACGCCAAAATGACCCTGGTCGCCTATGAGCGCTATTTCAACGCCGAAGACGACTACACCCGCGAAGTCGCGCTGCAGGAACATCTTGCCTCGGTGCGAAACCATATTCGCCTGCTGGGACGCAAGGATTATCAACAGCTGCCGGGGCTGCGCTCTCTCGACTACGTGCTGATGTTTATTCCCGTCGAGCCGGCGTTCCTGGTGGCCATCGACCGTCAGCCCGAGCTCATCAGCGAGGCGTTGCAAAATAATATCATGCTGGTCAGCCCGACGACGCTGCTGGTAGCCCTGCGTACTATCGCCAATCTGTGGCGCTATGAGCATCAGAGCCGCAACGCGCAGAAGATCGCCGAGCGGGCGGGGCGCCTTTACGACAAAATGCGCCTGTTTGTGGATGATATGTCCGCCATCGGCCAGAGTCTGGATAAGGCGCAAGAGAACTATCGCCAGGCGATGAAAAAGCTCGCTTCCGGGCGCGGGAATCTGCTGGCCCAGGCGGAAGCCTTTCGCGGCCTGGGGGTGGAGGTGAAGCGCGGGATAAATCCTGATTTAGTCGAACAAGCCTCTGCCCAGGACGATGAATATCGTCTCGAAGACGAGGATAACCTCCCGGAAAATGACGCATTTTCAGCCGACTCTGCCGAGGCGTTACATAATCGGGAGGCGGCTCCGCCACGTTGAAACGTATGGGAAATGCGCTGAATCTGATACACTCAGTGAACATTTTCTTGAAAAGCAAGCAGGCATAGAGATGGTTGAGGATTCACAAGAAACGACGCACTTTGGCTTTCAGACGGTCGCTAAAGAGCAGAAACAGGACATGGTGGCGCATGTATTCCATTCTGTCGCGGCAAAGTATGATGTGATGAACGACTTGATGTCGTTTGGTATCCATCGTTTGTGGAAGCGTTTCACCATCGACTGCAGCGGCGTACGTCGCGGGCAGACCGTGCTGGATCTGGCGGGGGGGACCGGCGATTTGACGGCCAAGTTCTCCCGTCTGGTAGGAGAAACCGGCCGCGTCATGCTTGCTGATATCAATGATTCCATGCTCAAAATGGGCCGCGAAAAGCTGCGTAATATCGGCATCGTGGGCAACGTTGAGTATGTTCAGGCCAACGCGGAAGCCCTGCCGTTTGCTGATAACACCTTTGACTGCATCACCATCTCTTTCGGTCTGCGTAACGTTACCGATAAAGAAAAAGCGCTGCGTTCGATTTACCGCGTGCTGAAGCCGGGCGGACGTCTGCTGGTGCTGGAGTTTTCTAAACCGATTATCGAACCGCTCAGCAAAGCCTACGACGCTTACTCCTTCCATATCCTGCCGAAGGTGGGGGAACTGGTGGCAAAAGACGGCGACAGCTATCGCTACCTGGCAGAATCTATCCGTATGCACCCGGATCAGGAAACCCTGAAAGGGATGATGCAGGATGCAGGTTTTGAAAGTGTCGACTACCACAACCTGACGGCGGGTATCGTTGCCTTGCATCGCGGTTACAAGTTCTGACAGGAGGGACGCTATGCCTTTCACACCCCTGGTGACCGCTAGCATTGAGACGGCGCTGAATACTTTTCTCTGGCGTGACAAGGCGCTAAAACCCGCTCGTCAGCGCCTGCTGGGTAAGGTATTGCGAGTTCAACTGCAGGACTTCTCCACCCCGATCGTACTGGCGTTCAGCGAACGCCAGGTTGATGTCCTGAGCGCCTGGGAGGGAGAGGCCGACTGCACTGTGATTACCCGGCTCAGCGTGCTGCCCAAACTGCGTAATCGTCAGCAGCTCACGGCGCTTATCCGTAGCGGAGATCTGGAAGTGCAGGGCGATCTGCAGGTGGTGCAGAATATGGTCTCCCTGTGCGATCTGGCGGAGTTCGATCCCGCTGAACTGCTGGCGCCTTATACTGGCGATATCGTGGCTGAAGGCGTTGGCAAAGTCCTCCGCGGCGGCGCTCAGTTTTTACTGAAAGGCGCGCAGCGCCAGCAGCGCTATGTCGCAGAAGCGATCACTGAAGAGTGGCGACTGGCACCGGGGCCGCTGGAGCTGGCATGGTTTGCGGAAGAAACGACGGCTATTGAACGCGCGCTGGCCGCACTGGAAAAACGGCTGGAAACGCTGGAGGGCAAATGACGCCAGGAGAATTACGGCGCCTGTATTTCATCATCCACACCTTTTTGAGCTACGGGCTCGATGAGCTCATCCCCAAAATTCGTCTCACGCTGCCGCTGCGTATCTGGCGGCGGATGCTGTTCTGGATGCCAAATCGTCATCAAGACCAACCCCTTGGCACTCGTCTGCGCCTGGCGCTTCAGGAGCTGGGGCCGGTGTGGATTAAATTTGGCCAGATGCTTTCCACCCGCCGGGATCTCTTCCCGCCGCATATTGCCGATCAGCTGGCGCTGTTGCAGGACCGCGTAGCGCCCTTTGAAGGAAAGCTCGCGCAGCAGCAGATAGAGAAAGCGATGGGGGGCCTGCCGGTGGACGCCTGGTTTGATGATTTCTCCGTAGAGCCGTTAGCCTCGGCGTCCATCGCCCAGGTGCATACCGCACGTCTGAAAGAGAATGGCAAAGAGGTGGTGATCAAGGTTATCCGCCCGGATATTTTGCCGATCATTAAAGCGGACATGAAGCTCATCTACCGCCTGGCGCGCTGGGTACCGCGTCTGCTGCCTGACGGCCGCCGTCTGCGCCCGCAGGAGGTGGTTCGCGAATATGAAAAAACGCTGCTGGACGAGCTGAACCTGTTGCGGGAATCCGCCAACGCCATTCAGCTGCGGCGTAATTTCGAAGATAGTCCGATGCTGTACGTGCCGGAGGTGTACCCCGACTACTGCAGCGAAAGCATGATGGTGATGGAGCGCATCTACGGTATCCCGGTGTCCGACGTGGAGGCGCTGGAGGCCCAGGGGACCAACATGCAGCTGCTGGCGGAGCGGGGCGTGCAGGTCTTCTTTACCCAGGTGTTCCGCGACAGCTTCTTTCATGCCGATATGCACCCTGGCAACATATTCGTCAGCTACGAGCACCCGGAAGATCCGCAGTATATCGGCATCGACTGCGGTATTGTCGGCTCGCTGAACAAAGAAGATAAGCGCTATCTGGCGGAAAACTTTATCGCCTTCTTTAACCGCGATTATCGTAAGGTGGCTGAGCTGCACGTCGATTCCGGTTGGGTACCGCCCGATACGAATGTCGAAGAGTTTGAGTTCGCGATCCGCACGGTCTGCGAGCCGATCTTTGAGAAGCCGCTGGCGGAGATCTCCTTCGGCCACGTGCTGCTTAATCTGTTCAATACCGCGCGGCGTTTCAATATGGAAGTCCAGCCGCAGCTCGTTTTACTACAGAAGACATTACTTTACGTAGAAGGGGTAGGCCGGCAGCTCTATCCTCAGTTAGACTTGTGGAAAACGGCGAAGCCTTTCCTCGAGTCGTGGATCAAAGATCAGGTCGGCATTCCGGCGCTGGTGCGCGCGTTTAAAGACAAAGCGCCGTTCTGGATCGAAAGAATGCCTGAAATACCTGAGCTGGTGTATCAGAGCCTGCAGCAGAGCAAACAGCTGCAGACCAGCGTCGATACCATCGTGCGGGATATGCATGTGCGTCATGTGCGCCAGGGCCAATCCCGTTATCTGTTTGGTATAGGCGCGGTTTTATTGCTCAGTGGTACGCTGCTCTTTATCCATCGCCCTGAGTGGGGAATGATGCCCGGCTGGTTGATGGCCGGCGGTGTGGTGACCTGGCTGATTGGCTGGCGGAAAACCCACTGATCGGTTCGCCTCTTCATGACGCAGGCTTATTTGCGCAAAATCATGCCAGTCGCCTGACGAAGAGGCGGCTCGCAGGATGGCGTGTATAATGCGTCCACATAATTCATCATCTGTCATAGGGGAACGTGTATGGGTGGTATCAGTATTTGGCAGTTATTAATTGTTGTCGTCATCGTAGTTCTGCTTTTTGGGACGAAGAAGCTGAGCTCACTGGGGTCAGACTTAGGGGCATCTATCAAAGGCTTTAAAAAAGCCATGAGTGATGATGATAAACCCGAAAAGTCGGCGCCAGACGCAGATTTCACGGCGAAAACCATCGCCGATAAACAGGATGATGCAAAAAAAGACGAGACAAAACGCCACGACAAAGAGCAGGTGTAACTCGTGTTCGATATTGGTTTTAGTGAACTACTGCTGGTGTTTGTGATTGGCCTCATTGTTCTGGGGCCACAGCGGCTTCCCGTCGCGGTTAAAACGGTGGTTGGCTGGATCCGTACGCTACGCTCGCTGGCGACCACGGTACAAAATGAGCTGGCCCAGGAGCTAAAACTGCAGGAGTTCCAGGAGAGCCTCAAGAAGGTGGAAAAGGCCAGCCTGAATAACCTGACGCCGGAGCTGAAAGCCTCCATGGATGAACTGCGCGAGGCCGCGGAGTCGATGAAGCGCTCCTATAGCGCCCACGATCCTGAAAAGGCCAGCGACGAAGCCAATACCATCCTTAATCCGGTGGTGAAAGGCAGTGAAGCGCAGCGCCAGGACGTCACGCCGGCGACGGCAGAACATCAGGCCAGCGCTCCGGCTCATGCGCCGGATCCTGTCGCCGATGAGCAACCCGCTTCACCGGCTGAACTTCCGGCAGAGAAAACATCCGCTACGGCGGCAGCCCCTCATTCTTCCCCCGCATCGAGTGATAAACCGTAAACATGGGCGTAGACGATACACAACCGCTAATTTCGCATCTGATTGAGCTGCGCAAGCGTCTGCTCAACAGCATCATTGCTATCCTGGTGATCTTCCTGGCGCTGGTCTATTTCGCCAATGATATCTACCAGCTGGTCTCGGCCCCGCTTATCAGCAAGATGCCGGTAGGCGCGACGATGATCGCCACTGATGTCGCTTCACCTTTCTTCACGCCGATAAAGCTGACCTTCATGGTGTCGGTGATCCTGTCAGTGCCGATTATTCTTTACCAGGTATGGGCCTTCGTCGCGCCGGCGCTGTATAAGCACGAGCGCCGGCTGGTGGTGCCTTTACTGGTATCCAGTACGCTGCTGTTCTATATCGGCATGGCTTTCGCTTATTTTGTCGTGTTTCCGCTGGCGTTCGGCTTCCTGACCCATGCTGCACCGGAGGGGGTGCTGGTCTCGACCGATATCCGCAGCTATCTCGACTTCGTGATGGCGCTGTTTATGGCTTTCGGTGTCTCTTTTGAGGTACCGGTCGCCATTGTGCTGCTCTGCTGGATGGGCGTTACCACGCCGGAAGAGCTGCGCAAAAAACGGCCGTATGTCCTGGTGGGCGCCTTCGTGGTGGGTATGCTGCTGACACCGCCGGACGTATTCTCGCAGACGCTGCTGGCCATTCCTATGTACTGTCTGTTTGAAGTCGGGGTGTTCTTCGCCCGCTTCTACACCGGGAAGCGCCTGACGCGTGATGACGACGCTGCGGCCGAAGCTGAAGCCGCGGAGCACAGAGAAGAGTAATACCGCCAACCGCCCGTCAGGGCGGTTGTCATATGGGAGCGATCATGTTTGATATCGGCGTTAATCTCACCAGTTCGCAGTTTTCCCGCGACCATGATGAGGTGGTGGCGCGCGCCCGGGCGGCGGGGGTTCACGGCATGCTGCTGACCGGCACAAATTTGCCGGAGAGCCAGCAGGCCCAGAGAATGGCGAGCCATTATTCCGGTTGCTGGTCCACGGCAGGGGTTCATCCCCATGACGGCAGCAGCTGGTCGCCAGCGGTCGCCGAGGCGATTTATACCCTCGCCCGCGAGCCACAGGTGGTGGCGATAGGTGAGTGCGGTCTGGATTTCAACCGTAATTTCTCCACGCCGCAGGAGCAGGAGGCAGCGTTCAGCGCCCAGCTGGCGCTGGCCGCTGAGCTGTCGATGCCGGTGTTTTTACACTGCCGCGACGCCCACGACCGGTTTCTGGCGTTGCTTAAACCCTGGCTTGAGAAGATCCCGGGCGCGGTGCTGCACTGCTTTACCGGCAGCCGCAGCGAGGTGCAGGAATGCCTGGATCTGGGCCTGTTTATCGGTATTACCGGTTGGGTATGCGATGAGCGGCGGGGACTGGAGCTGCGCGAGCTGCTGCCGGCGATCCCGGCGGAACGTCTGCTGCTGGAGACCGATGCGCCTTATCTGCTGCCTCGCGACCTCAAGCCGAGACCGGCCTCGCGGCGTAACGAGCCCGCGTATTTGCCGCATATCCTGGCCAGCGTCGCGAGCTGGCGGGGCGAAGAGACGCAATGGCTGGAGGCGCAAACGGACGCAAACGTCAGGACGCTGTTTGGCATCGACGTTAACGGCGTTTAGATTTTCTGGAAGTCGGTATTTTTAACGCTCTGCAGGACTTGCTTATTCAGCAGGTTTAACAGCAACATAGAACGGGCTTCGCCGTCCGGCTCGGTGAAGATAGCCTGTAAGCCTTCGAACGCGCCGTCGGTGATTAGCACGCTATCGCCCTCATGCGGCGTTTCCGGGTCGGTAATGCCTTCCGGTTTGTAGATAGAGAGCTGATGGATAACCGCCGAGGGAACGACAGCGGGCAGGGCGCCAAAGCGCACGAAGTTGTTAACCCCGCGGGTGGCGCTGATGGTAGTGGTATGAATCACCTCTGGATCGAACTCAATAAACAGGTAGTTCGGGAACAGCGGTTCGCTGACCATGGTGCGTTTACCGCGAATGATTTTTTCCAGCGCAATCGTCGGCATCAGGCAGTTAACTGACTGACGTTCCAGATGTTCCTGGGCTCGTTGTAGCTGCCCACGTTTGCAATACAGTAAGTACCAGGCTTGCATAATGACTCATTCCACTTCTAATAACGGCAAGCATAACAAATGGCTGGTGTAATCGCGAAAGCCATTATAATTGAAATCCAAATTTCAGCGTTCTTTCACGCTAATTTAACAAAATTACAGCATCGCGCCGTCGAACACCGTATAATTAGCCGCCTGTAGAGAGGTCAATAACACTTTCATGAAATACCACGATCTTCGCGACTTTCTGACACTCCTGGAACAACAGGGCGAACTAAAACGTATCACTCTGCCGGTCGATCCTCACCTGGAAATCACCGAAATTGCCGACCGGACCCTGCGTGCCGGTGGCCCGGCGCTGCTGTTTGAAAATCCGAAAGGCTACTCGATGCCGGTGCTGTGCAATCTGTTTGGCACGCCGCGTCGTGTGGCGCTAGGGATGGGCCAGGAAGACGTCAGTTCGCTACGGGAAGTCGGGAAGCTATTGGCCTTTCTGAAAGAGCCGGAGCCGCCAAAAGGCTTCCGCGATCTGTTTGATAAGCTGCCGCAGTTCAAGCAAGTGCTGAATATGCCGACCAAACGCCTGCGCGGTGCGCCCTGCCAACAAAAAATCATCCAGGGCGATGACGTCGACCTGAATAAAATCCCGATTATGACCTGCTGGCCGGAAGATGCCGCGCCGCTGATCACCTGGGGGCTAACGGTGACCCGTGGGCCGCACAAAGAGCGGCAGAACCTGGGAATTTATCGCCAGCAGCTGATCGGTAAAAACAAACTCATCATGCGTTGGTTATCCCACCGCGGCGGCGCGCTCGATTTCCAGGAGTGGTGCGCGGCGCATCCCGGCGAGCGCTTCCCGGTTTCCGTGGCGCTTGGCGCCGATCCGGCGACCATTCTTGGCGCGGTGACGCCGGTGCCCGATACCCTGTCGGAATATGCTTTCGCAGGCTTGCTGCGCGGCACCAAGACCGAAGTGGTGAAGTGCGTTTCCAATGACCTTGAAGTGCCGGCCAGCGCGGAAATTGTGCTCGAAGGTTACATTGAGGCCGGGGAGATGGCGCCGGAAGGCCCGTATGGCGATCATACTGGTTACTACAATGAAGTGGACAGCTTCCCGGTATTTACGGTGACCCATATTACCCAGCGCGAAGACGCGATTTATCATTCGACCTATACCGGCCGACCGCCCGATGAGCCCGCGGTGCTGGGCGTGGCGCTGAACGAAGTCTTTGTGCCGATTCTGCAAAAGCAGTTCCCGGAAATCGTCGACTTTTATCTGCCGCCGGAAGGGTGTTCCTATCGCCTGGCGGTGGTGACCATGAAAAAACAGTACGCGGGCCATGCCAAGCGCGTGATGATGGGCGTCTGGTCATTCCTGCGCCAGTTCATGTATACCAAATTCGTGATCGTATGCGATGACGACGTCAACGCACGCGACTGGAACGACGTGATTTGGGCGATTACTACCCGTATGGACCCGGCTCGTGATACGGTACTGGTAGAAAATACGCCAATAGATTATCTGGATTTTGCCTCGCCGGTTTCCGGTCTGGGTTCAAAAATGGGGCTGGATGCCACAAATAAATGGCCTGGCGAAACCCAGCGTGAATGGGGGCGTCCAATCAAAAAAGATCCTCAGGTGACGGCGCGCATCGACGCCATCTGGGATGAACTGGCCATCTTTAAATAACAGTAAGCGGGGCTAACGCCGCTGTTTTGCTCTATAGACCCGACAGAGGGGACGCATGACAACCTTAAGCTGTAAAGTGACCTCAGTGGAGGCGATTACCGATACCGTGTATCGCGTTCGATTAGTACCGGAAGCGGCATTCTCTTTCCGCGCTGGCCAGTATCTGATGGTGGTAATGGACGAGCGCGATAAGCGTCCGTTCTCTATGGCTTCCACGCCGTCAGAGCACGAGTTTATCGAGCTGCATATCGGTGCTTCTGAACTCAATCTGTATGCGATGGCGGTGATGGATCGCATTCTGAAAGAGCGTGAAATTGAGGTTGATATTCCGCATGGCGAAGCGTGGCTGCGCGATGACGAAGATCGCCCGCTGATTCTGATCGCCGGCGGCACCGGTTTCTCTTATGTGCGTTCTATTCTGTTAACCGCGCTGGCGCGTAACCCGGATCGCGATATCGCCATTTATTGGGGCGGCCGCGAGGCTAAGCATTTGTACGATCTGGCCGAGCTGGAAGCGTTAAGCATCAAGCATCCGAATCTGCGCATCGAGCCGGTGGTCGAGCAACCGGAAGAAGGGTGGCGCGGTCGTTCCGGTACGGTACTGACTGCCGTGCTGCAGGATTACGGCACGCTGGCCGAGCATGATATCTACATTGCCGGTCGTTTTGAGATGGCCAAGATTGCCCGCGACCTGTTCTGCAACGAACGCGGCGCGCGTGAAGATCGCCTGTTTGGCGATGCGTTTGCGTTTATCTGAAAATAAAAAACCCGCCCCTGACAGGCGGGAAGAACGGCAACTAAACCTGCTCTCTTCGCCATTGCTGCCTGCTTCTGGTCGCAATGGCGTTGAGATAACCCTTCGATTAAATCCGCTCAAACACAGTGGCAATACCCTGACCTAAACCGATACACATGGTCGCCAGACCGAACTGAGCGTCTTTGCGTTCCATCTGATTGATCAACGTGGTGCTAATGCGCGCCCCGGAGCAGCCCAGCGGATGTCCGAGCGCGATCGCGCCGCCGTTGAGGTTGATCTTCTCGTCAATCTGCTCCATTAAGCCCAGATCTTTAATACACGGCAGGATCTGCGCGGCAAACGCTTCATTCATTTCAAAGACGTCGATATCGCTGGTGGATAAGCCCGCTTTTTTCAGCGCCAGCTTTGAGGCCGGAACCGGGCCATAACCCATAATGGACGGGTCGCAGCCGACCACCGCCATCGAACGGACGCGGGCGCGTGGCTTCAGCCCCAGCTCGCGGGCGCGGCTTTCGCTCATCAGCAGCATTGCCGCCGCGCCGTCAGAAAGGGCGGAAGAGGTGCCTGCCGTTACCGTGCCGGTCACCGGATCAAATGCCGGTCTCAGCGCCGCCAGCGCTTCGACGGTGGTTTCCGGGCGGATCACTTCGTCATAGTTAAAAGACTTCAGTACGCCATCGGCATCGTGGCCACCGGTCGGGATAATCTCGGCTTTGAAGGCGCCTGATTGCGTCGCCGCCCAGGCGCGAGCGTGAGAGCGTGCGGCGAACTGATCCTGCATTTCGCGGCTGATGCCGTGCAGACGCGCCAGCATTTCCGCGGTCAGCCCCATCATGCCTGCGGCTTTCGCCACATTACGGCTGAGGCCCGGATGGAAATCGACACCGTGGCTCATTGGCACATGGCCCATGTGCTCAACGCCGCCAATCAGGCAGACGCTGGCATCGCCGGTCATGATCATACGGGCCGCATCGTGCAGCGCCTGCATGGAGGAACCGCACAGACGGTTAACCGTCGTCGCCGGTACCGAGTGCGGGATTTCTGCCAGCAGCGCGGCGTTACGCGCAATGTTGAAACCCTGCTCCAGTGTTTGTTGCACGCAGCCCCAGTAAATATCGTCAATCGCGCTCGCCTCAAGCGACGGGTTACGCGAAAGCAGGCTACGCATCAGGTGCGCGGAGAGGTCTTCCGCACGCACGTTGCGAAAGGCGCCGCCCTTCGAACGGCCCATCGGGGTGCGAATTGCATCGACAATGACAACCTGTTCCATTGTGACTCCTTAAGCCGTTTTCAGAGCGCCAACCGGACGGGCTGGCTCTACCTGGGGATAATACGCTTCGTTATGGCGCGCTTTGTCACGCAGACCGGCTGGCACTTCATACAGCGGGCCAAGGTGCTGGTATTGCTGCGCCATATCGAGATACTTCGCGCTGCCGATGGTGTCCAGCCAGCGGAATGCGCCGCCGTGGAACGGAGGGAAGCCCAGGCCGTATACCAGCGCCATATCCGCTTCCGCCGGGCTGGCGATAATGCCTTCTTCCAGGCAGCGGACGACTTCGTTAACCATCGGGATCATCATGCGGGCGATAATCTCTTCATCGCTGAAATCGCGCTTCGGCTGGCTGACGTCGGCCAGCAGGCTGTCGACGGCAGCGTCTTCTTCTTTCTTCGGCTTACCTTTGCTGTCTTCTTTATAACGCCAGAAACCGAGGCCGTTCTTCTGGCCGAAACGGTTGGCGTCAAACAGGGCGTCGATGGCGTCGCGATAATCTTTCTGCATCCGCTGCGGGAAGCCCGCCGCCATCACGGCCTGAGCATGGTGGGCGGTATCGATGCCGACCACGTCCAGCAGATAGGCCGGGCCCATTGGCCAGCCAAACTGTTTTTCCATCACTTTGTCGACTTTGCGGAAATCCGCCCCGTCGCGCAGCAGCTGGCTGAAGCCGGCGAAGTAGGGGAACAGCACGCGATTAACGAAGAAGCCGGGACAATCATTGACCACGATCGGCGTTTTGCCCATTTTGCTGGCCCAGGCCACAACTTTGGCAATGGTCTTATCCGAGGTTTTTTCGCCGCGGATCACTTCAACCAGCGGCATGCGATGCACCGGGTTAAAGAAGTGCATACCGCAGAAGTTTTCCGGGCGTTGCAGAACGCTGGCCAGTTCGCTGATGGGGATTGTTGAGGTGTTGGATGCCAGCACGGTATCCGGGCGCACTTTTGCCTCGGTTTCGGCCAGCACCGCTTTCTTCACTTTCGGGTTTTCGACCACCGCTTCAACAACCACGTCGACGCGATCAAAACCGCTGTATTCCAGGGTTGGCTGAATGGTGCTGATCACTCCGGCCAGCTTCAGACCGTCGATTTTGCCGCGTTCCAGCTGTTTATTCAGCAGTTTCGCCGCTTCGGTCATGCCCAGGGTCAGCGATTTGTCGCTAATGTCTTTCATCACCACCGGCACGCCTTTCCAGGCCGACTGGTATGCGATACCGCCGCCCATAATGCCAGCGCCCAGGACAGCAGCATGCTTCGGCGTCTCGACATCTTTGGTCAACTTTTTCGCTTTCGCTTTGACGTACTGGTCGTTCAGGAAGATACCAACCAGCGCGCGGGCCTCATTGGTATGGGCCAGCGGGACAAAGCTTTTATTTTCCAGCACCAGGGCTTCTTCACGACCAAGACGTGCGGCGGCTTCAATGGTTTTCACCGCGGTGATCGGCGCCGGGTAATGTTTCCCGGCCGTTTGCGCGACCATGCCTTTGGCAATCGTGAAGCTCATGGTAGCTTCAATTTTGCTGAGCTTCAGCGGCTCTAGTTTCGGCTGACGTTTTGCTTTCCAGTCCAGATCGCCATTAATCGCCTGACGCAGGACCGCCAGCGCGCCGTCACGCAGTTTTTCCGCTGCGACCACACCATCCACCAGGCCGATTTTCAGCGCCTGATCGGCGCCGACGTCTTTCCCGGCGGCAATAATTTCCAGCGCGCTATCGGCGCCGAGCAAGCGTGGCAGACGCACAGAACCGCCGAAGCCCGGCATAATGCCGAGCTTGGTTTCCGGCAGACCGATACGCAGATCCGGCGTCGCCAGGCGGTAATCGGTCGCCAGGACGCATTCACAACCGCCGCCCAGCGCGTAACCATTGACGGCAGAGATCGTCGGGACGGGAAGATCTTCCAGACGATTGAAAACGCTGTTAGCAAAATGCAACCACTGGCTTAACTGCTCCTCAGGGACCAGGAACAGCGAGAGGAATTCGGTGATATCCGCGCCGACGATAAACGCCGCTTTTTCAGAGCGCAGCAGCAGACCTTTGAGATCGTTTTGTTTTTCCAGTACGTCCAGCGCGTGACCGAGGCTGGCTACGGTTGCGGTATCAAGCTTGTTGACCGAACCTGGGGCATCGAACACCAGTTCGGCGATGCCATCTTCCAGCCAGTCGAGGTACAGGGTGTCGCCTTTGTAGAGCATGTCAGTCTCCTGAATCCAGCAATATGATCTGGTCATACCAGATGAAACGGAGTGTGGAATTTATGTTAAAGAATTGCAAATTACTCTTTAAATAATTGCTGGTCGGATCACATCCGGCGGAAATCACCCGCACGCAGGGTGATGTGCTAAGATGCGGAGTATCACGATCCCATAAAAGCAAAGGATGAAAGATGGAATCCCTGTCCGCGCTCTATAAAAATCATATTGTTACCCTACAAGAACGTACCCGCGACGTGCTGGCCCGTTTTCAGATGGATGCGCTACTGATTCACTCCGGTGAGCTGGTTAACGTCTTCCTTGACGACCACCCGTACCCGTTCAAGGTCAATCCGCAGTTCAAAGCCTGGGTGCCAGTGACGCAGGTGCCTAACTGCTGGCTGCTGGTGGATGGCGTTAACAAACCGAAGCTGTGGTTCTATCTGCCGGTCGATTACTGGCACAACGTCGAGCCGCTACCGACCGCATTCTGGACCGAAGAAGTTGACGTCATTGCTCTGCCGAAGGCCGATGGCATCGGCAGCCAGCTACCTGCCGCTCGCGGTAATATCGGTTATATTGGGCCGGTACCGGAGCGCGCGCTGGGGCTGGGTATCGCTGCGGATAAGATCAACCCGAAAGGGGTTATCGATTACCTGCACTACTATCGGGCTTACAAAACGGATTACGAGCTGGCCTGTATGCGTGAAGCGCAGAAATCGGCGGTCAATGGTCATCGCGCGGCCTATGAAGCTTTCCAGTCCGGGATGAGCGAATTCGATATCAACCAGGCCTATCTCACCGCCACCGGCCATCGTGATACCGACGTGCCTTACAGCAACATCGTGGCGCTGAATGAGCATGCTTCCGTCCTGCACTACACCAAACTGGATCATCGCGCCCCGGCGGAGATGCGCAGCTTCCTGCTCGACGCTGGCGCAGAATATAACGGCTATGCCGCGGATCTGACGCGAACCTGGGCGGCGCACGGCGACAACGACTTTGCCCATCTGATCAAAGACGTTAATGACGAGCAGCTGGCGCTGATTAGCACCATGAAGGCCGGGACTCGTTATGTTGATTACCATATCCAGTTCCATCAGCGCATCGCAAAGCTACTGCGTAAACACCAGTTGGTTACCGACATAAGCGAAGAGGCGATGGTGGAGAATGACCTGACCGGGCCGTTTATGCCGCACGGGATTGGCCATCCGCTGGGTCTGCAGGTGCATGATGTCGCTGGCTTTATGCAGGATGACACCGGTACGCATCTGGCGGCGCCGTCGAAATACCCGTATCTGCGCTGCACCCGTATTATCGAGCCGCGCATGGTGCTGACTATTGAACCCGGCATCTACTTCATCGAGTCGTTACTGGCGCCGTGGCGTGAAGGCCCGTTCAGCAAGCACTTCAACTGGCAGAAAATTGACGCCATGAAGCCGTTTGGCGGGATCCGTATCGAAGATAACGTGGTGGTTCACGAAAACAGCATTGAAAATATGACGCGCGATCTGAAGCTGGCGTAATGGAAAGCTGGTTAATCCCGGCGGCGCCGGTTACCGTCGTTGAGGAGATTAAAAAAAGCCGTTTTATCACGCTGTTGGCGCATACCGACGGCGTGGCGGCGGCAAAAGCGTTTGTCGAGTCCGTCAGAGCGGATCACCCTGATGCCCGCCACCACTGCGTGGCGTGGGTCGCCGGGCCGCCTGATGATTCGCAACAGCTGGGGTTTTCTGACGATGGCGAACCGGCGGGGACGGCGGGTAAACCGATGCTGGCGCAACTGATGGGGTGCGGCGTGGGTGAGATAACCGCTGTCGTCGTGCGCTACTACGGTGGTATCCTGCTGGGCACTGGCGGCCTGGTGAAAGCCTATGGCGGCGGTGTTCATCAGGCGCTGGCGCAGCTGACGACGCAGCGCAAGACGCCGTTAACAGCATATACTTTGCAATGTGAGTATGGGCAACTGGCCGGTATCGAAGCGCTGCTCGCCCAATTCTCCGGGAAGGTAGTCGAAAGCGAATATCTGGCGTCGGTTCGGCTGCGCGTGGCGCTTCCCCGGGCCGAAGTGGCGGCTTTTTCAGCAAAACTGGCTGATTTTAGTCGCGGTTCATTGCATTTACTGAAGATTGACGAATAATCCCCTCTGTTTTTTTGCCTATCAAAGGAAGCGCCAGAGATGCATTTTCGCGCCATAACCCGAATCGTTGGACTGTTGGTCATCTTATTTTCGGGGACGATGATCGTTCCGGGATTAGTGGCCCTGATATATCGCGATGGCGCGGGGCGGGCCTTCACGCAAACCTTTTTTGTTGCGCTGGCGATTGGCTCCATGCTGTGGTGGCCGAATCGTAAACAAAAAGGCGAACTGAAATCCCGCGAAGGGTTTCTGATTGTGGTGCTGTTCTGGACCGTGCTGGGGAGCGTGGGGGCCTTGCCCTTTATTTTCGCCGAGCAGCCGAACCTGACGGTGACCGATGCCTTCTTCGAGTCATTTTCCGGCCTGACGACGACCGGAGCGACCACCCTGGTGGGGCTGGATTCGTTACCTCATGCAATCCTCTTTTACCGGCAGATGCTGCAATGGTTCGGCGGCATGGGGATCATTGTGCTGGCGGTGGCGATTCTGCCTATCCTCGGCGTAGGGGGGATGCAGCTCTACCGCGCGGAAATGCCCGGTCCGTTGAAAGACAACAAGATGCGCCCGCGTATCGCCGAGACGGCGAAGACGCTGTGGCTTATCTATGTGTTATTGACGATAGCCTGCGCATTGGCGCTCTGGTTTGCCGGTATGCCGGCGTTCGATGCGATTGGGCACAGCTTTGCCACTATCGCCATCGGCGGTTTCTCGACTCACGATGCCAGCGTCGGCTATTTCAATAGCCCGATGATTAACTCTATCATCGCGATCTTTTTGCTGATCTCTGGCTGTAACTACGGTCTGCATTTTTCGTTATTGAGCGGACGCAGCCTGAAGGTGTACTGGCGCGACCCAGAATTTCGCATGTTCATTGGCGTCCAGTTGACGCTGGTCATTATCTGTACGCTGGTGCTATGGCTCCATAACGTGTATGGGTCGGTGCTGACGACGCTGAATCAGGCATTTTTCCAGGTGGTGTCGATGGCGACCACCGCGGGATTCACTACCGATAGCATTGCGCGCTGGCCGCTATTCCTGCCGGTGTTGCTGCTCTGCTCCGCATTTATCGGCGGCTGTGCCGGTTCCACGGGCGGTGGCTTAAAGGTGATCCGTATCCTGTTGCTGTTTAAGCAGGGCAACCGTGAGCTTAAGCGTCTGGTACACCCGAATGCGGTTTATAGCATCAAGTTAGGTAACCGCGCCTTGCCGGAACGTATTCTTGAAGCCGTGTGGGGGTTCTTCTCCGCCTATGCGCTGGTCTTTATCATTAGTATGTTGGCTATTATCGCCACCGGGGTGGATGATTTCTCTGCCTTCGCCTCCGTGGTGGCGACGTTGAACAACCTCGGGCCTGGGCTTGGCGTTGTCGCGGACAACTTTGCCACTATGAACCCGGTCGCGAAATGGATCCTGATTGCTAATATGCTGTTTGGTCGTCTGGAAGTGTTCACCTTACTGGTGCTCTTTACTCCCACTTTCTGGCGCGAATAACAGGAGTGCTCGTGAAAACTTTAATACTCTTCTCCACCCGCGACGGGCAGACCCGTGAAATCGCTTCGTTTCTGGCCTCCGAGCTGAAAGAGCTGGGCATCGACGCGGACACCTTGAACCTGAACCGTACCGATGTCGTCGAATGGCATCACTACGATCGGGTGGTCATCGGCGCGTCGATTCGCTACGGGCACTTTCATCCGGCGGTGGACCGCTTTGTGAAAAAGCATCTGGCATCATTGCAGGCGCTGCCGGGAGCATTCTTCTCTGTTAACCTGGTGGCGCGTAAACCCGAGAAGCGCACGCCGCAGACCAACAGCTATACGCGTAAGTTTCTGCTGAACTCGCCGTGGCAGCCGCAGAGCTGCGCGGTATTTGCCGGCGCGCTGCGCTACCCGCGCTACAGCTGGTACGATCGGTTTATGATCCGCCTGATTATGAAAATGACCGGGGGGGAAACGGATACCCGCAAAGAAGTGGTCTATACCGACTGGCAACAGGTATCCCGGTTTGCTCGGGAAATCGCACAAATGGCGCGCAAATAGCGCGTAAAACTCGCGTTGTGATGGAAAATCGAGCGAACGAAAAGTTTTTTTGAATTTCCCCTTGTCACCTCAGAATTACTCCCTATAATGCGCCTCCACTGACACGGAACAACGGCAAGCAAGCCGCCGGGTCAGCGGGGTTCCGGTGAGAACCTCGCAGAGAAAAGCAAAAATAAATGCTTGACTCTGA
>NZ_PJDK01000174.1:0-510 GCF_002837615.1 Klebsiella sp. X1-16S-Nf21 | reverse complement strand
TGCTGTCGAACATCCCGGAGGCCGGGCTGGCGCTCACCGCCCTGGAGAGCCTGCTGGCCCACCACGACCCGGCGCAGCTGGCGGTGATTGCCGCGAAGCTCCACTGCGCGCCGGACGTCCACGCCATCAAGGAGGCGCTGGCGCTGGCCCTGCCGTCGGTGCAGGGGCAGATGGAGAGCCTCGCGGTGGACATGGGCTACTCCGCCGGGGTGCTGGCCATCTTCTATAAGGTGGCGATTGGCTCAGGCATTGCGCCGCTGGTCATCTTTATGGGCGTTGGGGCAATGACCGATTTCGGCCCGCTGCTGGCCAACCCGCGCACCCTGCTGCTGGGGGCGGCGGCGCAGTTCGGGATCTTCGCCACCGTCCTCGGGGCGCTGACGCTGAACTACTTCGGCATCATCAGCTTCACCCTGCCGCAGGCGGCGGCCATCGGCATCATCGGCGGCGCCGACGGCCCGACGGCGATTTACCTGTCGGGCAAGCTGGCGCCGGAGCTGCTGGGGGCCA
>NZ_PJDK01000173.1:0-524 GCF_002837615.1 Klebsiella sp. X1-16S-Nf21 | reverse complement strand
CGGGAGGGAATGGCAGTCCGAGCGAGGAGCAAATCAGCGCGCAGGTGAGCCGGACGGCGACGGCGGACTACGATACGGGCGGAAAGTACCAGAAGGTGGCGCAGGCGGTAACGGCGGCGATGCAGGGTCTGGCGGGGGGCAACCTGGCGCAGGCGGCGAGTGGCGCAGTGAGTCCGTATGTGGCGGAAATCATTCACAGCCAGACGACGGACAGCGCGACGGGTAAGGTGAATGTGGAAACCAATGCGATGGCACACGCGGTGTGGGGAGCGATAGCGGCGGCATCGGGAAATAACAGCGCGCTGGCGGGAGCGGCAGGCGCAGTGAGTGGCGAGCTGCTGGGGCGCTGGATAGTCCGATATTTGATAAGGAGAAAGAGCAGAACCGGCTGGCGACAGCGCAGAAGACAGGTGAAATCGGGCGCCAGGTGAGTGATGTGCTGGTGACGCAGGGCAAGCTGAACGCGCAGGCGGCGCAGAGCGACCCGGCGGCGCGGGCAGCGGCGCGGGCGAAGCTGGTAGCGG
>NZ_PJDK01000172.1:0-533 GCF_002837615.1 Klebsiella sp. X1-16S-Nf21 | reverse complement strand
GCCGTTGATAAAGCGCTGGCCGACCGCCAGGCGAAAATCGACGCCGCGGCCAACAAAAAGGTCGACGTGATCACTAACCCGCAGACCACCGCCGCCTCGCCGGATATGGCCATTCCGTTCGGCCTCAAGTTCAGCGGCTATGCCCGCTATGGCGCCCACTTCCAGACCGGCGACCAGAAATATGTCGGCGTCGACGGCTCCTATAACGGCGCCTCGGCGATCGGCCGTCTCGGCAACGAAAGCAACGGCGGCGAATTCCAGATCAGCAAGGCCTTCAAAAGCGCGCAGGGGGCTATCTGGGATCTCAACGTGATGTTCGACCACTGGAGCGACGAGGTTAACCTGAAGAAGGCCTACGTCGGCGTCACCAACGTCCTCGACTCCAACCCCAACGCCTATATCTGGGCCGGCCGCGACTTCCACCAGCGTCCGCAACAGGGGATCAACGACTACTTCTGGATGAACCACGACGGCCAGGGCGCCGGGGTGAAGAACTTTGATATCGGCGGCGTGCAGTTCGACGTGGCGACGGT
>NZ_PJDK01000170.1:0-542 GCF_002837615.1 Klebsiella sp. X1-16S-Nf21 | reverse complement strand
TGAGTCGGGCCGTCTTCACCCAGACCGATGGAGTCGTGGGTGTAGACCATCACCTGACGCTGTTTCATCAGCGCGGCCATACGTACCGCATTACGCGCGTATTCCACGAACATCAGGAAGGTGGAGGTGTACGGCAGGAAACCGCCGTGCAGCGCGATACCGTTGGCGATAGCGGTCATACCGAATTCACGCACGCCGTAATGAATGTAGTTACCCGCGGTGTCTTCGTTGATCGGCTTAGAACCAGACCACAGGGTCAGGTTGGACGGCGCCAGGTCAGCGGAGCCGCCGAGGAATTCCGGCAGCAGCGGGCCGAAGGCTTCGATAGCATTCTGCGACGCTTTACGGCTGGCGATTTTCGCCGGGTTAGCCTGCAGCTTCGCGATGAACTCGTTAGCTTTGGCGTCGAAGTCAGACGGCATCTCACCTTTCATACGACGGGTGAATTCGGCCGCTTCCTGCGGGAAGGCTTTCGCGTAGGCAGCAAACTTCTCATTCCACGCCGCTTCTTTCGCCTGGCCGGCTTCTTTGGCATCCCACTG
>NZ_PJDK01000169.1:0-547 GCF_002837615.1 Klebsiella sp. X1-16S-Nf21 | reverse complement strand
TTGGTGCCTTCGGGAACTGTGAGACAGGTGCTGCATGGCTGTCGTCAGCTCGTGTTGTGAAATGTTGGGTTAAGTCCCGCAACGAGCGCAACCCTTATCCTTTGTTGCCAGCGGTTAGGCCGGGAACTCAAAGGAGACTGCCAGTGATAAACTGGAGGAAGGTGGGGATGACGTCAAGTCATCATGGCCCTTACGACCAGGGCTACACACGTGCTACAATGGCATATACAAAGAGAAGCGACCTCGCGAGAGCAAGCGGACCTCATAAAGTATGTCGTAGTCCGGATTGGAGTCTGCAACTCGACTCCATGAAGTCGGAATCGCTAGTAATCGTAGATCAGAATGCTACGGTGAATACGTTCCCGGGCCTTGTACACACCGCCCGTCACACCATGGGAGTGGGTTGCAAAAGAAGTAGGTAGCTTAACCTTCGGGAGGGCGCTTACCACTTTGTGATTCATGACTGGGGTGAAGTCGTAACAAGGTAACCGTAGGGGAACCTGCGGTTGGATCACCTCCTTACCTTAAAGAACCTGCCTTTGTAGTG
>NZ_PJDK01000168.1:0-555 GCF_002837615.1 Klebsiella sp. X1-16S-Nf21 | reverse complement strand
ACAAAGTTGACCTGCTGGCCGCAGATAATCTGCGTCAGCCGCTGGCGATCCTCATGGGTCAGCATATTCAGGTAGTTGTGCGCCAGCTCGTTACTGAGAATATTGGTCCCGTCGACGGTGCGCAGAATACAGATCCCCACCGGGGCTGAGGCCACGATTTTGCGGTTGAACTGTTCATGCTCTTCCAGTCGCTGCGCATCATTTTCCGCCGGGATAAAAATGCGCCGCTCATACATTCGCGCCAGCGCAAACAGCATTGCTCCGGTCAGAATATTGAGAATGATGGCGTTGATGATGAGCATGCGGATCCGCTCCAGCACCTGGTCCACCGAAACGGAATAGACGATACTTAAGGAGGACGGCGCCAGGCTTTTTTTCAGCACCAGCTCGCGAAAGCCTGCGCTGTAGCCAAACCACATCCGCTCCTGCATCCACTTCGCTTCGCTCTGGATTTTGCCTTCCGCGCCGGCCAACGAGATCAGCGGCTGGCCGTTATCGTCAAAAATCGTCACGCTCATCGGCAAACTGCCTGGCGTGAAGAAGCTTTCCATACGG
>NZ_PJDK01000167.1:0-565 GCF_002837615.1 Klebsiella sp. X1-16S-Nf21 | reverse complement strand
TGCGCGACTGAAACTGCCGGTGCTGGCGGCCTCAAAATCGCTGAGACGTTCCCGGAAGGCCGGGGCAGCCCGCATGGATGCGGGCTGAGGGCCGTGTTTTGCACGGACGCTGCCTCGGCCCGACCCGCAGCCTGCAGGGATAAGTCGAAGGCACCACGCAGTGGCGATTTTGCTGGCCGGAGCCCGGGGGTACAGGGGGCGGTGGCGACTGGCCGCCCCCTGTGCGCTCCCTGCGCCATAAGAGACATAACGCAGAAGATCAACCGGGAGCGCAATCTGCCCGGAATTAACATAGAAGTTGTAGCCCTGCCAAACATAGTGCGAACAGGGACATTTCCGGTTGTGCCGTTATTTCGCCGGGTGGCGGCAACGCCTTACCCGGCCTACAACGACTGCCGGGCAATCCGACTCGGACGACGACTCAACCCTGCGCGGCGTCGATGTCGTCAAACACCTGCTGCGCCAGATGCATCGTGGCATTCGCCGCCGGCAGCCCACAATACAGCGCAGAGTGCATGATCAACTCTTTCAGCTCATCGCGGGTGACCCCGTTGTTAAACGACGC
>NZ_PJDK01000166.1:0-570 GCF_002837615.1 Klebsiella sp. X1-16S-Nf21 | reverse complement strand
GAGATGGTCTCCTTCCCCAATGGCATGCAGCGCTACCACGACGGCAAGGGCACCTTCACCGAATGCGACTTCCAGCAGGTCTGCCGGCGCTACAAGAGTGACGGCTTCATCGCCGACAGCGCCAAGTTCGAAGGCCGCTTCAGTGGCCGCGACGCACGCCTGATAACCGCCCGCGCGGACATCCTCGACCAGTCGGTGGTCAACGCCCAGTCGTCCCGCGAATACCAGTTCGCGACCAAGGAGCGCATCCGCCTCAAGCCCCAGGTCGACAACGAGTACACCGACAACCTGATCGGCGCGCAGTACCTGGAGTTCCCGGCCAATTCCCGGACCACGGTGAGCCTGAAGATCCGCGCGGTCCAGATGGACGCCAAGGGTGCCAAGGTGACCCTCAAGACCCGCTCCTTCGAAAAGCCGGTGCCCATCGAAATCCCGGAGTTCCCCCTGGTGAAGCGCAACCAGCCGCTGGAGGTGACCTTCGGCTTCGACAACGAGGAAGCACGCAAGGCCTTCTCCTTCCACCTGCTGGCCGAGGGCAAGGGCATCATCGAGATCACCGATTTCCATGTG
>NZ_PJDK01000165.1:0-570 GCF_002837615.1 Klebsiella sp. X1-16S-Nf21 | reverse complement strand
TGCTTGAGCGTAAACCGGCAATACCGCCCTCGAAGCGAGCGCATACAGGGAAAGTGGCCGTTGGAGAAAGTAACCAGCGGTGGTGCTCTGACGGCTTCGAGTTCAGCTGTGATAACGGTGAAAAACTACGGGTCACGTTCGCGCTGGACTGTTGCGATCGCGAAGCACTTCACTGGGCGGCCAGTACCGGTGGGTATGATAGTGAAACCGTGCAGGACGTCATGCTGGGTGCAGTAGAGCGTCGCTTCGGTAACAGCCTGCCGACATCCCCCGTTGAGTGGCTGACAGACAACGGTTCAGCCTACCGTTCTCATCAGACGCGTCAGTTCGCCAGAATGGTAGGACTGGAGCCTAAACATACGGCGGTACGTAGCCCGGAAAGCAACGGGATGGCGGAGAGCTTCGTGAAAACGATGAAGCGCGACTACATCAGCATCATGCCAAAACCTGACGGGTTAACAGCGGTAAAGAACCTTGCGGAGGCCTTCGAACATTACAACGAATGGCATCCGCATAGTGCACTGGGATATCGTTCACCACGGGAATATCTGCGGCGACGAACCAGTAATG